>NZ_LZKF01000078.1:0-37629 GCF_001672665.1 Mycobacterium sp. E2238
CAGGCCCTTGACGGCCCGCTCCATCTGCGCGGGGCTGCGTGGCGGCTCGACGGCGATGGTAGGCACCTCGATCGGCAGCGCACCGTAGGACGTCAGCCGCTCGCTCATCTCGCCGGCCTGATCCTTGGTGCGCGGCACCAACACGGTCCAGCCGTAGAGGGCCCGGCTCTCCCACCAGTTCAGCTTCGCCCGGCTGGCCACCGTCTTGCCGATGGTCACCACCAGCGGTCCGGTCAACGGGCCCGCCGGGTCGGTCGCGCCCAGCACGGCCGAGTCGGTCAGACCGCCCAGTGTGGTCTCGATCGAACGCTGCTGGCAGGTGGTGCCGTGCGCGGTCACCACGCACGGAGTGGTCTCGGCCAGCTCGTGCTCGATCAGGGTGCGCGCCGCGTCGGCCAGGTGCGACGTGGTCGCCTGCAGGATCAGCGGGCCGGGCGCAGCGGCCAAAGCATCCCAGTCCACGTGTGGGTCGCGGACGTCGGCAACGGTGTGCGACGAGCCCAGCGGCAGCCCCGCGTAGGTGGGCACGGAGTCCGTGGGAGCCAGGCCGGGCACGATCTCGATGTGCAGGTGGCTCCGCGCGACGGCGTTCACCTCGGTAATGACCGCGTCGACCGTCAGCGGATCCCCAGCCACCAGCCGCACCACGTCGGCGCCGGTGCGGGCCTCGGCGGTCAGCGTCTTCGCCACCTCGGCGGGCTCGCCGAGCGCCGGACGGACGTCGGGGCCGGCCGATATCACCGCGGGTTGCTCCGGGCCGGTGGCGGCGTCGCCTCCACCAGCGGGGGCTTCGGCGGGCGCCGGGCCCGAAACCGGTGGCAGGTCTTTGCCGATCAGCGCCAGCACCGGCTCCGGCACGTCGGGGTCGGTGAACACCAAGGCGGCGTTCGCCAATACCGTGGCGGCCCGGGTAGTCAGGAGTCCCGGATCACCGGGACCTGAACCCACGTACGTGATGCGGCCGGGTCTCGGCTTGCGCCCTCGCGTCGTCATTGTCGCTCCCACGTCACTCGCAATTAATTTCCTCGTGCCGGGTCCTGCCGCGCTTCCTGCATGAGTTCTCGGGCGCCGAGTTCGAACAACTCTGCGGCGACCGAAACCCCCAGCTCACGCGCCCGATCGGCGGTGCCGATGCCGGACGCGCGGATCACGTCGGATCCGTCCAGTGCCGCCACGCACCCGCGCAGCGACAGCTCTTCGAAGACTCGGCCTTCCTCATCGATGGACTCGACCACCTCTGCGATCGCGCCCACCGGTGCGGAACAACCGGCCTCCAGTTCGGCCAACAGGGCTCGCTCCGCAGTGACCGACGCACGCGTGTCGGCGTCGTCCAACTCCGCCAGCACTGCCACCAACTCATCGCCGGCGCGGCATTCGACGGCGAGCGCGCCCTGAGCCGGTGCTGGCAACATCTGCACCGGCTCTAACGTCTCGGTGACATCGTCGAGGCGACCGAGCCGGGCCAGTCCGGCCCGAGCTACCACGATCGCGTCGAGATCACCATTGCTTACCCTGTTCAACCTGGTATCTAGGTTGCCTCGTAGGGGGCGGATTTCCAAACCGAGACCCAATGCTCTAAGCTGCGCGGCCCGGCGCGGGGACGACGTGCCCACCAGCGAACCCGCCGGCAACTCCCCGAGCACCAGCCCGTCGCGGGCCACCACCACGTCGCGGGGGTCGTTGCGCGGCGGGATGGCCGCGATGGTGAACCGCGGGTCGTCCGCCGTGGGCAAATCCTTGTGCGAGTGCACCGCGGCGTCCACCCGGCCGTCGTTGATCGCCTCGCGCAGCGCGGTGGTGAAGGCGCCGACGCCCAGGGTCTCGATGGGCGCCGACGAGCGGTCGCCGGCGGTGCTGATGATCACCAGCTCCGCGGGATGACCGTTAGCGGTCAAGGCGTCCCTGACGAGGCCGGCCTGGGTGGTGGCCAAGAGACTGCCCCGGGTACCTATCCGGATCACGTTCGCCAATCGGCTACTCGGCGGACGGTTCTTGCGTTCCGGCGTCGAATCCCGTTGATATGACGGGCAATTCACCCGCGGCGACGGCATCGACGGCGGTCTGGTCGAGTTCGAAGAGTTCACGCAACGCCTCGGCGTAACTGTCCCCGCCGGGGGCGCTGGCGAGTTGTTTGATCCGCACGGTGGGCGCATGCAGCAGCTTGTCCACCACCCGCCGCACGGTGCGCGCCACCTCCTCGCGGTGGGCGCTCTCCAGGCCGGGCAGCCGGTTGTCCAGGCGCAACAGCTCCGCCTCCACCACGTCGGCGGCGCGCTGGCGCAAGGCCGTCACCGTCGGCGTGACCTCGGCCATGCGCTGCCCCGCCAGGTAGGCGGCGACCTCGGCCGCCACGATGTGGCGCGCGGCGTGGACATCGGAGGCCGCGGCGTGCGCCGACGGCTCGTGCTGCACGCGGTCCACGTCGACGACCCAGACACCGGGCAGACCGGCGACCGCGGGGTCCACGTCACGCGGCATGCCCAGGTCGCAGATGACCAGCGGGCGGGTCGACTCGTCGCGGCGCGCGGCGGCCAGCGCATGGTGCACGTCGGCCAGCGTGACGACCGGACTCACCGCGCCTGTGCAGCTGACCATGACGTCGGCGTCGGCCACCGCGTCGGCCAGGCGGTCGAGTGACATCGCGTCGGCCTGCACACCGGATTCGCGGAGTTTGCGGGCCAACCGCTGCGCGCGGGACAACGACCGATTCAGGACGTGCACGTGCCGGATGCCGGCCCGGGTCAGGTGGGCCGCCGCCAGGGCGCCCATCGCTCCGGCGCCGACCAGCACGGCGGTCTTGCCCTGCAGCCCGCCGAGCCGGCGTTCGGCCATGTTCAGGGCGACCGACACCACGGAGGCCCCCGCCGCGTCGATGGCGGTCTCGGAATGCACCCGCTTCCCCACCGACAGCGCCCGCTGGGCCAGCTCATGCAGCACCCGGCCGACCGTGCGGTTGCTTTCCGCGGTGGCATACGCGCGGCGCACCTGGCCGAGCACCTGCTGCTCACCCACGACCGCGGAGTCCAGCCCGCTGGCCACCGCGAACAGGTGCTCGACGGCGGCCTCGCTGTAACGGACGTACGCGTACTTGGTCAGGTCCCCCATGGACATTCCGGAGTGATCCGACAGCACCTGCCCGATTGCCGCCAGCCCGCCGTGGAACGCGTCCACCACCGCGTAGACCTCGACTCGGTTGCACGTCGACAGCACCATCGCCTCGGTCACCAGCGGCGACTGCAACACCCGGTCGACGATCTTGCCCTGATCGGATTCGTCGATGGTGAGTTGTTCCAGGACGGAGACCGGCGCACTGCGGTGCGAAACCCCGAAAAGCAAGACGCTCACGGCAGCATCACCTGGCCAGCTCCCTTGCTTTCTCCAGTAATTGAACTGGTTTCCAAGGTAATCGTTTATCAGGTGGGCTACCAAATAATTGCCCGTTGGCCCTCATCGAGCGAGATCCGCGCGCAGCCGGGGCTCGTCTATATCCCAGTAACTGTGCTCGCGTCCGTCGAGCAGGATCACGGGCAGCCGGTCGCCGAACTCGGCCCGCAGCCCCGGGTTGCCGGCCGAGGCGGCGGCGTCGACGTCGATCGTCGACAGGTCGAAGCCCAGCTCAGCCGCCAATTCGGCGAGCCGGGTGTGTACGCGTTCGCAGATGGTGCAGCCGTCGCGGGTCAACAGCTCCACCTGCGGCCGCCGGGGGGCGTCGGTCATGGCCACCAGTGTGGCATTGGTGACTTGTGAGGCCGCCTACCAGGCGTTATGTTCCGGCTATGGCTGACGAGACCCTGCGGGTTGATCCGGTGGTGATGCAAAGCCATGCCGTTTCCATCGCCGGCGCGGCCGAGCATCTCTCGGCCGAGTTGAGCCGGCTAGACGATCAGGTAAGTCAGATGCTCGGCGGTTGGCAAGGAGCGTCGGGTAGCGCGTACGCCTCGGCGTGGGAGCTTTGGCATCGGGGCGCGCGTGAAGTACAGCTCGGGTTGTCCATGCTGGGCCATCTCGTGGGGCAGGCCGGCGAGGGCTACCAGGCCAACGAGGCCGGATCCGCCCAGGCGGAGCGGGCGGTGCGTGGTGGCTGAGGCGTTCCGGGTGGATCCCCAGGCGTTGGCCGACGCCGTCCAGCGGATGGCGGAGTTTCAGCGCTACGCCGAGGACATGATCGCCGAAATCGATTCTCGCGTAACGCGTTTGCACACCGCGTGGACGGGGCAGGCCGCGACCGCTCATGCCGAGGCGCACCAGCACTGGGTGCGCGGCGAGGCGATGATGCGTGAGGCGCTGGCGCAACTCGCGAAGGTGGCCACGACCGCGCACGGCAACTACACCGGCGCCATGTCGACGAATCTCGGCATGTGGTCGTGACCAGATGGCGCCGCTGGCGTGTGACCCGACGGCCGTAGACGCCGCCGGTACCGCCGTGCTGGCCACCGGCGAGTCACTGGGATCGGTGATCTCAACCTTGACGGCGGCATTGGCCGGCAGCGCCGGCATGGCCGGCGACGATCCGGTTGGCGCGGCGTTGGGCCGCTCGTACGACGGTGCGGCGACCAAGTTGTTCGACGCGATGGCCAGCACCCGGAATGGGTTGTGCAGCATCGGCGACGGGGTGCGGGTGTCGGCCCGCAACTACGCGCTGGCCGATGCGCAGTCGGATGTCACGGGCCGGGCCGCGGGTCTGCCGACGCCGCCGGTGACCGCGCCGTTGAGCGTTGGGGCGAAGCCGCCCTCGGCTGTCGGCGCCGGTAGTGGCGCCCCGGCGGGCTGGGGGTGGGTGGCCCCCTACATCGGAATGATCTGGCCCACTGGCGATTCGGCGAAATTGCGGGCCGCCGCGGCGGCGTGGACCAGCGCGGAGGCGAGTTTCATGGCCACCGAGACCGCGGCGGGCGGCGGGACAATGGCCGCCATTGGTGCCCAGCAGATCCCGGAGGGCGCTGCCATCAACAAGGCGTTGTCGGATGCCTCCGAAGCCACCATCAACGTTGCACGCCAATGCCAAACTATCGCCGCCCAGCTCAACAGCTACGCCGCGAAGCTCGACAAGGTACACGCGGCGATCCTGGATCTGCTGTCGCGCATTTGCGATCCGCTGACCGGAATCAAAGAGGTCTGGGAGTGGCTCACCGACGAAGACGAAGACGAGATCAAGAGGATCGCCGACGACATCCGCACGGTCGTCAACAACTTCGCTCAGGAAGCCGAGACGCTGGGCGATCAGATCAACGCCACCATGTCCGCGGCCGCCGCCGCGATAGAGGGAATGAGCCGTTGGGCGGGTAAAGAGTGGGACCACTTCCTGCACGGCACCCAGGTGGGGAGAGTCCTCAACCACGTCGGCCGGTCCCTTAAAGGTCTCGGCGTGGAAGGCTGGGATTGGCTCGAGGGCATGGCGAAATTAAGCCCGAGCCGGCTCCAATCCGATCCGGTGGGTTACGGCAAAGACGTCATCGGCATGGTCGAGGGCGAATTGTCTCTGGTGGGTTTGGGGCCCGACGGTGGACCCGGCGTCGCCGAATCCTGGAAAGCGCTGGGTAAGCAGGTCACCCACTGGGACGAGTGGGGCTCACACCCCGACGAAGCGTTTGGAAAGACACTCTTCGACCTGGGGACTTTGGCGCTGCCCGGCGGCCCACTGTCAAAGCTCGGCAAACTGGCGCGCGGCCTTGGCGACGTGGTGAGAGACGCGCCGAAGCCGCCGTTGCCGGACGTCGCGAAACCGCCCTCGGTGAAGCCCCCGTCGGAGCCTCCCCCGGCCGCCCCAAAGCCGCCGGAATCGGGACCACCCGCAGCCCCGGGCAGGCCGGAGCCAGGCAAGCCCGCGCCCCCCGCCTCGGGCAAGCCCGCGCCGGGGCCCTCCGACGGCCCTCTTCCACACAGCCCGACGGAGTCGAAGCCACCGGTCGGCGACAAGCCCCCCGCTGTTGAGCCGCCCAAGCCTGCCGCCGCGCCGCACGAGCCGGCTGGCAAACCGGCGGTGCCCGCGCCAGCCGAGCAGGCGCCACTACCGCACCCGAAGCCAGCCGAGCCGGTGCCAGCCCACGAGCCGCCTCCCGCCAGTGCGGGTCTCCCCTCCGAGCCCGCGCCTCCGGCGGCGCCGCACCTGCCGACGCCACCTTCGGTGCCCATGGGCGGCGGGCCTGCCGAAGCAGCGCCTCCCGGCCTGGGTGAAATGCCCCACGGTGGGGAACCGGGTGCGCACCCGCCCGAGATGCCGGGCGGGAGCCCTCACGACGGTCCGCCGCCCGGAGACGGCGGATCGACACATCCGCCCGACGGAGGGTCACCGCATCCACCCGATGGCGCTAGTGGGCCACATGATGGCGACGGGAATGGACCGCACGACCCGAATCCAGAAAATGGCAGCCACCACGATTTACCGTTGCACCCACTTAACTCGGATGATCTGGCCGCGCTCGCCCACTACACTGGACCTGGATACCAGGACCTGAATCTCGCTCTTAGGGAAGGCGTATTGGACGGATCTCAACAGGCCCGTGTTGACGCGCTGAATAAGGCGTTGGAGAAACTACCGGCGTACGAAGGCCCCGTGGTCCGAGGCACAAACCTCCCGGCCGATGTGCTCGAACAGTACAAACCCGGAGACATAATTACGGAGCATGCATTTACCAGCACCTCAACGGATCCGACTGTGGCTCAGTCACCAACTTTTGCCGGCAACACCGAGTTCAGAATTTGGTCGACCACAGGACGGGATGTTTCTTCTGTCTCAATGTACCCCGGCGAGCAAGAGATATTATTCCCGGCTGGGTCAAAGTTTTATGTCGTCAGCAAGATTTTAGACCCAAGGACAGGTAGGACAATCATCGAGATGATCGAACGCTGACCACTTTTATCCCGCTCGCGCCTCAGTTTATGAAGGGAGTTCCAAATGAGCAAAAAGATTGCGGGTAAGACTTTTTCGACACCGGAAGAAGCTGGCGTTACGGCGCCGACAGAAGAAGAATTAGCGCGCGCACGGAAGGGCTTCGCCGAATTCCAAGCAAAGGTCGACGCTGTTGCGCCAGAAGACCGCAAAACGAACGTTTCGCCGAAGTTTTGGGATGATCTCTCTGGTACCGAATACGACCCGAATAAGAGAGCTTAAACTCTTAGGTAGTTAACCACTCACACAAAGTTACAGTTATTGGATCATCGAATCCTTCAGCACGGCTCGTAGCACCTCGCGGACACCCGTGACTGTCGGAATCCAGCGGCCAACTACCACAAATCCAAACGACCACCGGCGGATTTTCTTGCCAGTCGTCCCGGCCCTAATTGGGCCGTCCAGTCACAAAATCCAAATGCGCGATGGCGCCAACGCGACTGCCCGGACCCCGAGGCGCACACAGCCCCTCCCCGATAGGGTTGAACATCGGGACCCACTGGGTCGCCAGGCAACACAGCGATCTAGGAGGTTTGGCGATGACTTCCTCTGACCCGGTCAACGGGGACCTCAGTCACGTTGACTTGGAGTCGTTGGCCGCCGACGCCAGCGCCGCCCGCGCGCTGGAAGGCCTGCGGGAGGAAACCGCCGACGAGGACCGCCCGCAGCCGCCGATCGACCTGACCGCGGCCGCCTTCTTCGACGTGGACAACACGCTGGTGCAGGGCTCCTCGGCGGTGCACTTCGGCCGCGGGCTCGCGGCGCGCAACTACTTCACCTATCGCGATGTGATCGGCTTCATCTACGCCCAGGCCAAGTTCCAGATCCTGGGCAAGGAGAACAGCAACGACGTCGCCGCAGGCCGGCGGAAAGCGCTCGCCTTCATCGAGGGCCGCTCGGTCGAACAACTGGTGGCTCTGGGCGAGGAGATCTTCGACGAGATCATCGCCGACAAGATCTGGCCGGGCACCCGCGAGCTGACACAGATGCACCTCGACGCGGGCCAGCAGGTCTGGCTGATCACCGCCACTCCGTACGAACTCGCGGCGACCATCGCGCGGCGGCTCGGCCTGACCGGCGCCCTGGGCACCGTCGCGGAGTCCGTCGACGGGGTGTTCACCGGCCGGCTGGTCGGCGACATCCTGCACGGGACCGGAAAGGCGCACGCCGTCCGGTCGCTGGCGATCCGGGAGGGCCTCAACCTAAAACGGTGCACCGCCTACTCCGACAGCTTCAACGACGTGCCCATGCTGTCGTTGGTGGGCACCGCGGTCGCCATCAACCCGGACGCGCGGCTGCGCACCCTGGCCCGTGAACGCGGCTGGGAGATCCGCGACTTTCGCACCGCCCGCAAGGCCGCCCGAATCGGGGTCCCGTCGGCCCTGGCGCTCGGGGCGGCCGGTGGCGCACTGGCCGCGGTAGCATCCCGGCGGCAATCGCGCTGATAGGCTGCGCCGCTGAGACCTATTCGAGCGGAGAGCGACAGCGGTATGACAATCCCCAAGGGAGCCGAAGGGCTCATCGGCAGCCATTACCGGGCGCCGGATTACTTCCTGGTCGGCCGCGAGAAGATCCGGGAGTTCGCGCTCGCCATCAGGAACGACCATCCGACGCACTTCAGCGAGGCCGACGCCGCCGCCGCCGGGTATGACGCGCTGGTGGCCCCGCTCACCTTCCTCGCCATCGCGGGTCGGCGCGTGCAGCTGGAGATCTTCACCAAGTTCAGCATTCCGATCAACATCGCGCGGGTCATGCACCGCGACCAGAAATTCAAGTTCCACCGGCCGATCGTCGCCGGGGATAGGCTTTATTTCGACACCTACCTAGACTCTGTCATTGAGTCCCATGGCGCCGTGATCACAGAGATCCGCAGCGAGGTTACGGATGCCGAGGGCAAACCGGTCATCACCAGTACAGTCACGATGCTGGGGGAAGCCGCAAACAACGAAACCGACCACGAAGCAACCGTCGCGGCGGTCGCGTCCATATCAGCGGGAAAGTAGGTTCGAATCTATGACTTCACAGGGGGAAACGGGTAGCACCCAGCTCAAGCCGCCGGTCGAGAAGGTCCGGTCCCATTACGACAAGTCGAACGAGTTCTTCAAGCTCTGGCTCGACCCGTCGATGACCTACAGCTGCGGATACTTCGACGAGAATCCGGATCCGCAGAATCTGACCAAGACGCTGGAAGAGGCGCAGTACGCCAAGCGCAAGCTGGCCCTCGACAAGCTGAACCTCGAGCCCGGCATGACGCTGCTCGACATCGGCAGCGGCTGGGGTTCGACCATGCGGCACGCGGTGGCCGAGTACGACGTCAACGTCATCGGCCTGACGCTCAGCGAGAACCAGTACGCCCATTGCGTGGCCGAGTTCGAGAAGATGGACAGCCCCCGCCGCAAAGAGGTGCGGATCCAGGGCTGGGAGGAATTCCCCGGCGACGTACCGATCGACCGCATCGTGTCGCTGGGCGCGTTCGAGCACTTCGCCGACGGAGCGGGCGACGCCGGGTACGAGCGTTACGCCACCTTCTTCAAGAAGTACTACGAACTGCTGCCCGACGACGGCCGGATGCTGCTGCACAGCATCGTGGTGCCCACCGCCGAGGAGGGCAAAGCGATGGGCTTGCAGGTGAACATGACCCTGCTGCGGTTCATCAGCTTCATCCTGAAGGAGATCTACCCGGGCGGAAAGTTGCCCCAGGTCAACCTGGTCGACAAATACGCGACGGATGCGGGTTTCAAGATCGAGCGCCACCACTTCATCGGGAAGAACTACGTGCCGACGCTGACCGCCTGGGGGGATGCCCTCGAGGCCCACAAGGAGGAGGCGATTGCCCTGAAGGGGCAGGAGACCTACGACATCTACCTGAAGTACTTGCGGGGCTGCTCGGACCTGTTCCGCGACGGCTACACCAACGTCTGCCAGTTCACAATGGTCAAGTAATCCAAGCGCAAAACGCCCCGAAGCCGTTGGCTCCGGGGCGTTTTCGCGTTAGGAGGGGTTCAGCCGAAGAAGATGTTGCGCCGGCCGGCGAGCAAGCGGTACAGCGTCTGCTGGATCGTCTCGCGGACCTGATCGGTCAGCTCGAAGGTGACCATCGGGTCCTCGGCGTCGGAGGCGGCGTAGTCGTTGGTGTAGATGGGCTCACCGAACGCGATGCGCCACTTCGACGGCAGGGGCACCAGACCCGCCGGCCCCGCCAGCGGGAACAGCGGCGTGACCGGGAAGTAGGGCAGGCCGAACAGCCGGGCGAGCAGCTTCACATCGGTCAGCATCGGATAGATCTCTTCCGAACCGATGATCGAGCAGGGGACGATGGGCGCCTTGGTGCGCAACGCGGCCGTCACGAAGCCCCCGCGGCCGAACCGCTGCAACCGGTAGCGGTCCTCGAAGCGCTTCCCCAGGCCCTTGTAGCCCTCCGGGAACACGGCGGTCAGTTCGCCGGCGGCGAGTAGCCGGTGCGCGTCCGTCGTGCAGGCCATGGTGTGGCCCGCCTTGCGGGCGGCCTCACCCACCACGGGCAGGTCGAACACCATGTCGGCGGCGAGCAACCGCAGGTCTCGCTGGGCGGGATGCTCGTCGTGGACGGCCACCGACAACATCAGCCCGTCGAACGGCAACACCCCGGCATGGTTGGCCACCACCAACGCGGCCCCGTCGCTCGGCAGGTTTTCGATTCCGCTGACCTCGACCCGGAACCACGACCGGAAGAAGAACCTCAGCAACGGCCGGACGATCGCGCTGTTGAAGTGCGGATCGAAGCCGAACTCGTCGACGGTGTAGTCACCCGTGATGCGCTGACGCAGGAAGCCGGCAACGGCGGCGACGCGCTGAGCGAGTTCGTTGAGCGGGGCCTCCGCCGACCCCGCGCCCGCGGCACGCCGATGCTCGTCGATCTCGCGGACGACGGCGGCGATCTGTTCGGCTGAGGCCCGACCGTGCGGGTCCGAAAGCAAGGAAGGATGCTGGCGAGCCGACTCCGCCCGCTGATCGGCTCTTTTACGCGCCGCTACCCGACCCCGATTCGTATGCAGTGGAATGACATTGGCTCTGGTTTCACCAGCCACGATACCTACCTGACCCCACCCCACGGAACTGGATTTCGGCTACCCCAGCGCTGAGCTAAAGATATGGCGCGACCCTCCAGGGAGCGTACCCGATCTGGGTCGATAATGGGAGTCATGCCGCGGCCACGGACGTAGTCGTCGAAAGCCTCCGCCGTCGTCCATTTCGGCTGGTACCCGAGCTCCGATCGCATCCGGGTGGTGTCCATGACCCGGCCGTAACTCAGGTAGGCGAACTGATCGCGGCTGATCTCGTTGTAGCGATTGGCCCGCCTCAGCGAATCGAGCGCCCAGACGCCAAAACCCGGCACCGGCAACGGAATCCGGCCGGCCCGGCGGATCGCCTGCGACAGCATGATGATCCCGTCGGCGCCGATGTTGAAGGTGCCGGCCTTGCCGGCCATCGCCGCGCGCTCCAGTGCGCCCAGCGCATCCTGCTCGTGCAGCAGCTGTAGGCGCGCGTCGCGGCCGAACATCGTGGGCACCAGCGGCCCGGCCAGGTACCGCGACAGCGTGGTGTCCATGGCCGGCCCGATCATGTTGGCCAGCCGCAGGATCGTCACGGCGATATCGGGCCGGCGCCGGCCCAGCCCGCGCGCGTAGGCCTCGATGTCGAGACTGTCCTTGGCGAAACCTCCGCGCAGCGGCCGGCGGCTGGTGCTGTCCTCGGTGAACATCACCGGATCGTGAGCGCTCGACCCGTACACCTCGGACGTCGACTTGAGCACGACGCGGCGCACCGAGGGCGCCTTCTGGCAGGCCGCGAACAGCTGCATCGCGCCCATCACGTTGATTTCCTTCAACGCCGCGGTACCCCCGGACCGCGGGGCGTACGACGCGGCCGCCGCGTGCACCACGGTGTCGACGTCGCCGTTGCGAATCACCTTGGCGATGAAGGGGTTGCGGATGTCGGCACGCACGAACTCCGCGCGGCCCATGCGGCGCAGCATGTCCTTGCTGGGCGCGATCGCGTCAACCGCGATAACCGCGTTGATCATCGGGTTCTGCGCGAGCCGAGCGGTCAGGTAGCCGCCCAAAAACCGGCACGCACCGGTAACCAGCACAACCTTGGGGTAGTGCACCGTGTTGCTCGCGGTGTCGCCGGTACCGGCGCCATCCCCACTCGACTGATCCACCCAAACAGCCTATCCGCCGGGAGAGACCGCAGCGCTACGCCGCGGGCGGGCCTACTTGCCGAGTTTTCTGCGCTGCACCCGCGTGCGGCGCAACAACTTGCGGTGCTTCTTCTTGGACATGCGCTTGCGCCGCTTCTTGATTACTGAACCCATGAACTCCGCTATCTGACCCGTGACCTGCTTGCAGGATTGACCCGGACACTTTACCCGGCTGGACGCATCGAACACCAAACCGGCGTCGACGACGGCCGAGTAAAGAGCGAAGTGCGGTTTCGGGTCAGCCCGCGTCGAAGTAAGACGTCTCCAGCATGTCGTGCACCGCCTTGGCGTGCACCCGGAAAGACCGCCCGACCCGGACCGCGGGCAGCTCGCCGTTGTGCACCAGCCGGTACACCGTCATCTTGGAGACCCGCATCAACGCCGCCACCTCGGCAACCGTCAAGAATTGTGTCCTGCCCTGGCCCTCGCCGGAACCGGCGTCCCGCTTACCAGCAGAATCTCGCGCCGATGGCCCGTTCGTAGACGTCATCGCAACCCAATCGTGTCAGGCCCGCGCAATGCCAGCGGCTTCCCCTCCGCTGGCACCCACACGTGCATACAAAGAGGAGAATAGCGGGACTAATGGGGTTACTGGTACTGGTGGGGGACAATCAGTTCAAAATTCTTGGATTACTCCGATGTAATTCTTAGCTGCTCAGAGCGCATTTTGGCGGCCTGAACCGCCGCATCGACAGCCGACCGCAGCCCGCCCTTTTCCAGTTCGCGAAGCCCCGCGGCGGTGGTGCCACCGGGTGAGGTAACGGTCGCCCGCAGCTGGGTCGCCGTGGCGTCCACCCGCAACCCGGGCGCCTCCCCCTCGCCCGGCCGCCGCTCGGCGTCCATCCGTTCCAGCAGCATGGCCGCGGACCCGGCCATCGTCTGCGCCGTCAGGTCGGCGGCCACCTCCCGGCTCAGGCCCGCGGCGACCCCGGCGTCCACCAGGGCCTCGACCATCAGGAAGAAGTACGCCGGGCCGGAGCCCGACAGCGCCGTCACAGCGTCCATTTGGCCTTCCGGCACGGTCAGCACGCCGCCGACTGAGTCGAACAGGGCCGATACCCCCTCGAGCTGCGGGATGGTGACGAACCGGCCCTTGGCCAGCGCCGTCACCCCGGCGCCGACCAACGCCGCCGCGTTCGGCATCGCGCGGACCACCGGCGTTCCGGCCGGGAGCTTCGACTCGAAATACGAGATGCTGATGCCGGCCGCGACGGTCACGAACACCTGCTCGGCACTGTCACTCTCGGACGCGGCGGCCGCCTTCGCCAGCTCCGCCATCACGGGCTCGACGTCGCCGGGCTTCACCGCGACCACGACGAAGGACGCGTTCTCCACCGCGTCGGCCACCGAAGTGATCAACACCGAATAGGTGTCGGCCAGATACTGGGCGCGTTCCGGAACGCGTTCGGCGACCACCAGGTCTTTCACCTGCCGGCCCGCGCGGAGCAGACCCGACAGCAGTGCCTCCCCGATACTGCCGCCACCGATGATCGCGATTCTTGCCATGCCCGACAGCATCGCAGACAGCGGCGGCTACCCGGCGGCAGGGACCAACGCCAATTGGCGGGCTTGCACCACCAGCCGGCCCAGGCTGTCGACGACGGTGTGGTCCTCGTCGAACCAGTCATGCCCGATCTCGGTGCACGTGGCGATGATTCGCAACCACCCATCGGCGGGCAGTCCGCGCAGAAAGGCGGTCAGCTGGACGGTGGGAGCCCAGCCGGTGCGCTCCACGGCGAAGGTGACCGGGGCGGACAGGTCCCCGCACATGAGCGCGAACAGCGCGTCCGGAGCCACCCCGCGCGGGCGCGCCCACATCTGGATCACCGGCGGGCCGCCGCCGGCTGACGGCCCCAGCGTCGACAGCACCGGCCGCACATCGCAGCCTTCGCCGAGGTGCACCAGGCCGGCCAAGGGATGGCCGAGCCCGATAGGCGCGATGTCGTCGGGGGGCTCTGGCGCCATCAGGCCCACGACAGGGTTGGCCGACAGCAGCGGCTTGGCATCACCGTCGGGCGGAAAGTGTTCCGGCTCGCCGAGATTGACCACAGCGTGCACCGCGGTGCGGTCACCCTGAGTGAGCTCGACGTCCACGACGCTGATCCGGCGGCCGCGCTTGCGGATCGAGGTCACCAGCCGCATCGGGCCCGGATCGGGGGCCCACAGGAAGCTCGCCGACACCGCGACGGGCTGCTGGGCCGGTTCGAAGCCGGCCGGCGATTGTGCGCCGCAGGCGGTGCGGGCGGCGTTGGCGCAGAGCGCGAGCATCGCGCCGCCGTGCACCTTCGGACCGATGGTCCAGTGCTTGTTGAGCTCGCCCTCAAAGACGCCGGGGCCAACCTCCCGCAATGCCATTGCGGTGGTGAATAACGCGTTCATGGTCTCCTGGGTGATCAGCGCAGCAGGTGCGTGCGGGCGAACTGCAACGATTCGGCGAGCATGCTTTCGCGCTCATTGGCGCTGCGCGCGCTGGACGTGGACACCTCCAGGATGACGTGGCCGGCGAAGTGGCTGCCGGCCAGCATCTGGCACACCTCGGCGGTGGGCTGCGTGCCACGGCCGGGGACCAGGTGCTCGTCGGCGGGCAGGCCGCTGCCGTCGCACAGGTGCAGGTGGACCAACCCGCCGCCCATGCGCTGCGCCATGTCCAGCGAGTCGCTGCCGGCGGTCGCGGTGTGGGACAGGTCCAGCGTGTAGTGCTCGTGGTTGCCGTCCAGCGGGTCGTACGAGGGCGCGAACGCCGATATCGCCGGCCCCGGGCCGCCGCCGCGCCGGCGCATCCGCTCCAACGATTGACCGGACCCGAAGAACCGGTCCGCGCGGAACGGGAACATGTTTTCCACCGCGATCATCACGTCGCTCGACGCTTCCAGCTCGGCGACCTGGTCGCTGAATCCCTCGGCGTAGCGACGCTGCCAGCGAAACGGCGGGTGCACGACGACGGTCTGCGCGCCGAGTTGCTCCGCCGCCCGCACGCTGCGGTCCAGCTTGGGAATCGGGTTGGCGCCCCACACCCGCTGCGAGATGAGCAGGCAGGGCGCGTGCACCGACAACACCGGGACGCGGTAGCGCCGGGACAGCTTCTGGACGGCGTCGACGTCCTGGCTCACCGACTCGGCCCACACCATCAGTTCGACACCGTCGTAGCCGAGCCGGGCCGCGTACTCGAAGGCGGCCTCGGCCCGCAATGGGTACACCGAAGCCGTCGAAAGTCCGACTTTGATAGCTGGGCGCAACGGTCTGTGTGGTTCCGGGTCCGCCTAGCCCGACTGCAGCGACAGCGCCAGCGGGCCCAGGGTGATCAGTGACCCCACCGCGACCGCGATCAGCGTGCTGGCGATGTCCTCGGTCTTGCGCACCACCCGAACGCCGGCGACCAGTCCCAGGATCACCAGCACCGAGAGCACCAAGGCCACGATGCTGTTCCAGCGCCACAATTGGTCGAAGGCGACGAACAATCCCGCGCCGAAGGCGACGGCCAGAATGGACTGGAATACGACCAAGCTGCCGCGCCACAGCGACTCGAGCCTGCCCTGTGCCGGGTGAATGTCGGTGGCCGCGTCCGCGCGCCCGGTCTCCTCGTGGAGCTCGCGCTCCTCGTCCCCGACGAATCCGGTGGCCAGCGGGTCGGCGTCGTCTTCGGCCTCGTCGGTCTCGGTCCGCAGGAAGGAACGCACGTATGCGGAGTCCTCCAGGACGGGCTCGGCGTCGCGCACCTCCGAATCCATCACGTCCACCGGGAGATCGCTGTAGTGATCCAGCGGGTCGGGATTCATGCCCTCGGCGCCCGACTGCCCGGTGCCGTTGGTCTCCCCCGCCTCGACGTGGCTCAGGGGACGCGGGTACGCGCTGCGCTCAGGCCCCGCCGCCTTCCTGGGTTGCGACGGCGACTTGGGCCAGCGCGGCTCCGGCTGCGACCAGTAAGCGGTGGCCGGCTTGTCTTCGGTTTGCTGCTCGGGGGCGGCAACGACGGGTTCGGCGGTGGGCCGTTCGGCGGTCCGGGGGTCCTCGTCGTCGTCCCGGATGACCGGAATCTCGCCGGTCAGCTCGGCGACGGTCACCGCGTCGCTGTCGCCGCGCCGCCGGCGCCGCCGACGCGTGACCGCAGGGGCACCGATGGTTCCGTTCTTGGCCAGAAGTTCGGCCACCGAAATTGGCCGAGTGCCGGGGCTCTCGGTCTCGGAATGTGGTCCGGTCATGCTTTGTCGCCTCTCGATCGGTTCCCGTCCCGATCACCTGCCTGGCCTCCAGCATCGCGCACGGACCGCCTCATGAGGGGCGTTCCGTCGGCTTCGCTGTCGAGTTTGCGCAAGATGAGACCTTCCCGTAATGCCCACGGGCAGATATCCACCGATTCGATCGACAGCGCTCGCATACTCGCCTCCGCCACCAGCGCGCCCGCCACAATCTGCGGCGCCCGCTCGGCGCTCACCCCTTCCAGTTCGGCCCGGTCAGCGGTCGTCATCCTAGAGATGAAAGATATGAGTTGCCTGAGGCCGTTTGCTGTGAGCGTCCTTTTCGCCCGCGGTCCGGCCGCCGACGGCGCCGCGCCGGTGAGCCGTGCCAGGGAGCGGAACGTCTTCGACGTCGCCACCGCCAGGTCGGGGGCGCCGGCTTCCAGCACGGTCACTGCGGAATCGGCGAGCTCGGCGTCCAGCCAGTCCCGCAGCATCCCCACCCGGCGCCGGCCGGGCGGGTCGTCGGGCAGCCATTCGCGGGTCAAGCGGCCGGCACCCAGCGGCAGGGACAGGGCAACCTCGGGCTCCTCGTCGACGCCGCTGGACATTTCCAGCGAGCCGCCGCCGATGTCGAGGTTGATGATCCGCCCCGCGCTCCACCCGTACCAGCGGCGCACGGCCAGAAAAGTCAGCCGCGACTCGTCGACGCCACTGAGCGCCTCCAGCTCGACACCGGTTTCTTTGCGGACGCGGCTCAGCACGTCGTCGGAATTCACCGCGTCGCGCAGCGCGGACGTGGCGAAGGCCATCAGCTCGGCGCAGCCCGAGCTGTCCGCGATCTTGGCGAACTCGTCGATGGTGGAGATAAGTTTCTCGGCGCCGCGCTTGGTGATCTTGCCCGAGCTGTCGATGGACTCGGCGAGGCGCAGGGTGGCCTTGGTCGAACTCATGGGCGTGGGATGCCCACCACGGTGCGCGTCAACCACCAGCAGATGCACCGTGTTGCTGCCCACGTCGAGTACGCCCAATCGCACGGGAAACAACCTAGTCGGCAACGATGCGGCCCGCTGTGGAGGTTGCCGATGTTGCACCGTCGGGCCCCGAGTGTCAGCGGGCCGAAGAGCCGGAATCGTCGACTAACGTGGACCCGTGGCGAATCCCTATCCGGAGCCTGGGCACGAGGTCGAACTCGACTTCGCTCGTGAGTGGGTGGAGTTCTACGACCCGGACAATCCCGAGCACCTGATCGCGGCCGACCTCACCTGGCTGCTGTCACGCTGGACATGCGTGTTCGGCACGCCCGCCTGCCACGGCACGGTTGAGGGACGGCCGGACGACGGATGCTGCTCGCACGGGGCGTTCTTATCCGACGACGACGACCGCGCCCGGCTCGACGACGCCGTGCAGCAGCTGACCGACGAAGACTGGCAGTTCCGCGAAAAGGGCTTGGGCCGCAAGGGATATCTGGAGCTCGATGAGCACGACGGACAGCCCCAGTACCGCACCCGCAAACACAAGGACGCCTGCATCTTCTTGAACCGGCCCGGCTTCCCCGCCGGCGTCGGTTGCGCGCTGCACAGCAAGGCCCTCAAGCTGGGCGTCGCGCCGTTGACCATGAAGCCCGACGTCTGCTGGCAGTTGCCCATCCGGCGCAGCCAGGAGTGGGTGACGCGGCCCGACGGCACCGAAATCCTCAAAACCACTGTCACCGAATTCGATCGGCGCGGCTGGGGTTCCGGGGGTGCCGATCTGCATTGGTACTGCACCGGCGACCCGGGCGCCCATGTCGGCGCCAAGCAGGTGTGGGAGAGCATGGCCGATGAGCTCACCGAGCTGCTCGGCGCCAAGGCCTATGCGGAGCTGGCGGCGATGTGCAAGCGCCGCAGCAAGCTGGGGCTCATCGCGGTCCATCCGGCGACTCGCCTCGCCGAGTAGCTTCAGTCTTGGTGTAAGACAAGATCATTCGCTGTGCGCTGGCGCGCAGGTAATCCTCCACCGCAGCGGCGGCCGCGGCCTCGTCGCCCGACAGCACGGCGTCGGTGATGGCACTGAGCCCGGCGACCACCGGCGCGGCGTCGTCATAGGCGGCGGTGAGGTCATGCTCGCGGCCGCCGAAGGCGTGCTCGACCCAGCGGTACAGCAACACCAGCGCGCGGTTGCGGCTGTGATGGATGAGCACCCGGAAGTAGGCGAGGTCGGCGGCCTGGCGCGCGGCGGCGCTGTCGGCCTCGCGGACGGCGACCAACGCGGCACGTAGGGCCCCGGCATCCCCGGGGGCACCCCGCCGCGCGGCCGACCGGCCGATCAACGGGCCCAGGGCGGCCCGGATCTCGAACAGCTCCACCAGGAACTCGGGGCCCAGTTTGCGGACCAGCGCCTCGACCACCGCGGGGTGGGTGAGCGCCTGCGGGTCAGCGACCACGTTGCCGCTGCCATGCCGGGCCTCGATCAGACCCATCTGCTGCAGCCTGGCCAGACCCTGCCGCAGGGACGTGCGGTTGACGCCGAGCTGTTCGGCCAGTTCGCGCTCGGGCGGCAAGGCCGAACCCGGCGGAAACGCGCCGTCGAGGATGGCGTCGGTGATGGACGCGGCGATCTGTTCATCGACGCGTTGGCGGTCGGGCGGGCGCAGCGGACTTGACTGGTTCATTGGCTCAACCAATATAGTGGACGGATCCACGGAAGGTGAGGCATGGACGGCGAGATGCGATCGGCAGTGGCCCCGCGCTGGCGCGGCAAGGCCGGGCGCCTGGAAGTCTGGTACGCCACCCTCTCGGATCCGGTGACGCGCGCCGGGCTGTGGGTGCACTGCGAGACGGTGGCCCCGCTGTCCCGCGCCGAGGATGCCTACGCGCACGGTTGGGCCACCTGGTTCGCCCCCGACGGGCCACCCCGCACCGAGCGGTTCGGGCCAGTGCCCGCTCGTCCGGCGACCGGCCCCTGGTGGTTCGACGCCGACGGCGTCCGCGTGGGCGACGAACGGCTGAGCGGACGCGCCGGATCACTCGCCTGGGATCTGTCGTGGGCCGACACCGGCGCATCGCTGTGGACGTTTCCCCGCGCCGCCTGGGAGCGCGAGCTGCTGCCGGGCGCCCAGGTCGTCCTCGCCCCCACCGCCGACTTCACCGGCTCACTGACCGTCAACGACGCCGCCGCGCGCATCGAGGGGTGGCGCGGCGGCGTCGCCCACATCTACGGCCACGGCAATGCCAAGCGCTGGGGATGGGTCCATGCCGACCTCGGCAATGGTGACGTGTGCGAAGCGGTCACCGCCGTCTCGCACAAGCCGGGCCTGAACAGGCTGGCACCGCTGGCGTTCATCCGGTTTCGCATCGACGGAAAGGACTGGCCCGCAAGCCGCCTGCCGTCACTGCGGATGCGGACGACGCTCGGCCTGGCGCACTGGCAGCTGGAGGGACGCATCGGCGGTCGCCGGGTGCTCATCCGGATCGACCAGCCGGCGGACAGGTGCGTGAGCCTGCAATACACCGATCCCGACGGCGGCAAGGCGGTGTGCACCAACACCGAACAGGCCGACGTCCACATCGAGATCGATGACCGGCACTGGTCGGTGCTGGGCACCGGGCACGCCGAAGTGGGCCTGCGCGGTGCCGCGGCACCCGACGTCAACGAAAGGATTCCGACATGAGCTTTCTGCTGGACCCACCCCTGCTGTTTGCCTCCGGCGTGCTCATCGAGCGGCGGGTCCCCGCCGACCGTCGCGATGTCGCGGAGGCCGCCACACTGGGTGTCTTCTTCGGCGGGTCGTTCGGGCTGTACAACAACGTCCCCGGGCTGGGAGTGTTGTGGCGGCCTTTCCGCGCCCGCAATGGCCGCGACTTCATGTGGAACAGCGGGGTTTTCAGCGTGAACACCGCTGAGGCGGACTGGCCCCTGCATGCCGCGGCGGGCGCGATCTTCGCCACCTATCCGTTCTTCATCAAGCTGGGCCGCCGGCTCGCGCGGGTGATATGAACCTGGTCGCGTCGTTCGGGAGCGCGCTCCTGCCCGAGGAATGCGGCGGCCCGCCACCGCCCGAGCTGACCGACCGCGTCGAGCGCTACCTGCGACAGCTGCCGACGACATCGCGGGTCGCGATGCGCGCCGGGATGCTCGCGCTGGCCGCGACGAGCTACGTCACCACCGGCCGGTCCCTGTCCCGCCTCGGACCCGACCGGCGCGCGCAGGTCGTGCGGCGGGTCGCCGCGCTGAGCCCGGACGCCGCTACGGCCGTCGAGGCCATGAAGGCGGTTGTGCTCTTGGCCAACGGCGCGGAAACCTATGCGCCGGAACTGCTTTCGTACGCCAAAGAGCACGGAACGGCCCGGCCCGACGCGACGTTGAACGTCGTCCCCTCGGCCGAGAGCCGTTCGGTCGTCACCGCGGACGCGGTGATTGTGGGCTCCGGTGCCGGCGGCGCGATGGTGGCCCGCACCCTGGCGCGGGCCGGACTGGACGTCGTCGTTCTCGAGGAGGGGCGCCGGTGGACCGTCGAGGAATTCCGCACCACTCACCCCATCGACCGCTATGCCGGGTTGTACCGCGGCGCCGGGGCCACCGTCGCCCTGGGACGTCCGTCGGTGGTGCTGCCCATCGGCCGTGCGGTCGGCGGCACCACGGTGGTGAACTCCGGCACCTGCTACCGCCCGCCGGCGGCCGTTCAGCGGCGCTGGCGTGACGAATTCGGGCTTGCCCTGGCCGATTCCGACCGACTGACCGAACGCCTCGCCGACGTCGAGCGCACGCTGCGGGTCGCCCCGGTGCCGCTGGAGGTCATGGGCCGCAACGGGCGGCTGCTGCTGGATGCCGCCGCCACCCTGGGCTGGCGGGCGGCGCCCATTCCGCGCAACGCGCCGGGCTGCGAAGGGTGTTGCCAGTGTGCGATCGGCTGCCCCCGTAACGCCAAGTACGGCGTTCACCTCAACGCGCTGCCCGAGGCGTGCGCGGCGGGCGCGCGGATCATCTCCGATGCCCGCGTCGAGCGGGTGTTGCATCTGCACGGGCGCGCCCGGGGCGTGCGGGCCCGCCGGGCCGACGGCACGGCGCTGGACGTCCTGGCCGACACGGTCATCGTGGCGGCTGGCGCCACCGAGACCCCAGGGCTGTTGCGGCGCAGCGGCTTCGGCGCGCACCCGCGGCTCGGGCGCAACCTGGCGTTGCATCCGGCGACGATGCTGGCCGGGCGTTTCGAGGAAGACGTCGTCGCCTGGCACGGGGTGCTGCAGAGCGCCGCGGTTCACGAGCTGCACGAATCGCATGGCGTGTTGATCGAGGCGACCTCGACCCCACCGGGCATGGGCTCGATGGTCTTTCCCGGCTATGGCGCCGAGCTGCTCGGCTGGCTGGACCGGGCCCCGCGTGTCGCGACGTTCGGCGCCATGGTCGCCGACCGCGGCGCCGGTTCGGTGTCCTCGGTGCGCGGCGAAACGCTGGTGCGCTACAACATCTCTCGCGACGACATCGCCAAGCTCGTCGTCGCAATCGAGGCCATGGGCAGGCTGCTGTTCGCGGCGGGGGCGACCGAGGTACTCACCGGTTTACCGGGCGCGATGACGGTGACCTCGCTGCCCGCCCTGCAGGACGCGCTGCGCCGCAGCGACCCGAAAGGCTTGCACCTGGCCGCTTTTCATCCGACCGGTACGGCCGCCGCGGGCGTCGACGCTCAGCTCTGCCCGGTCGACGAGACCGGGCGGTTGCGCGGCGTGGACGGCGTATGGGTCGCCGACGCCTCGATCCTGCCGAGCTGTCCGGAGGTCAATCCGCAGGTGTCGATCATGGCGCTGGCGTTGGGCGTGGCGGACGAAGTGGTGGGCGCCCGCAGCTGATCGTGGCCATCAGTGCCTGTCGGAACGTGCGTCCCGGCGCGGAATCGACGCTCAAAGCCGTTGAGGGCAGCGCTGATTCGACCTCCCCGGCGATCGTGGTCCAGGCCCGCGGCACCGACAGCGGACCTAGCGAGGCCGCGTCGCCGGCCCCCGCGGACGGCGTGCCGACCCCGGACGACGGGTGAAACGGCCACCGCATGTCCCCTCCTGCCACGATCTGCTACCCCGAAGCGGCAGCTGCCACGTCGGCACCCGAAATGCCTTGCGCCCATTCCAACAGCCCATCCACGTCGAGCTGAGGC
Source organism: Mycobacterium sp. E2238 (assembly GCF_001672665.1). Taxonomy (NCBI): domain Bacteria; kingdom Bacillati; phylum Actinomycetota; class Actinomycetes; order Mycobacteriales; family Mycobacteriaceae; genus Mycobacterium; species Mycobacterium sp. E2238. The sequence goes on from NZ_LZKF01000078.1 coordinate 22,434, forward strand.
TGAATGCCTGCGGTCCCCGCCAGGCCGGGCGCGGCCAGCACACCTAACGGGGCCCCCAATGCGCTCGACGGGCCGGGGATGGGGGTGACCGTGGCGACGCTGACGGTGCCGAACACGTTGGTGATGGAAGCGCCGGCGGGGCCGGCGAGGGCGGTGGCGGTGTTCCCGAACGTTTCGATGGCGACCTGTTCCCCGCCGACCACGGGAAGTGTGGCCGAGCCGTTCACGAGGCTGACCAGCACCTCCTGGAACGATCCCGGAGTGAGGACGAGTGGGGCGGAGTCGGCGGTGACGTCGACCCCGCTCGGGATCAGAACACCGCCCTCGGAACAGTCGATCAGCGTGTGAATTGTGCTGCCGGGGTTGACGATAACGGAGCCGAAGCTGATGAGATCGGTTCCGGACCCCGTGATCGTGATGGAGCCGCTGTTGACGTACATGCCGGTGTTGGTGCCGATGGCGATGGTGTCACCCGCCGGGACGGTGACCGTTTCGCCCGGAGCCACGGGCGTGACGGTGTCGGCGGTGGCGGAGCTCAGGGTGTGCATCGTGGCGTTGGTCGAGACCACCTGCTGTGTGGCGTTGCCCGCGGTTTGAGACATCACCTGGGCCTGGGCGCCCGGCCCTGCGGGGTTGGTGGTCTGCGGCGGCTCATCAAACGGGGTCAGGGTGCCGGCGGCCTCACACGCGGCCGCATAGCCGTACATCGCGGTGGCGTCCTGGGCCCAGATCTGCATGTATTGGGCTTCGGTCGCCGCGATCGCCGGGGTGTTCTGCCCGAAGAAATTGGTCGCGATCAGTGCCATCAATTGCGCCCGGTTGGCCGCGATCACCGGCGGCGGCACCGTCATCGCAAACGCCGCCTCATAGGCCGCCGCCGCCGCGTACGCCTGGACGCCGGTCTGGGCGGCCTGCGCCGCGGCAGTGGACAACCACTGCACATAGGGTGTGGCCGCCGCCGTCATCAGCAGCGACGAGGGGCCGGACCACGCCTGGCCGGTCAGCGCCGCCAGCTCGGCCGCGTAGCCACTGGCAGTGGACTCCAGCTGGGCGGCCAACGCGTCCCAACCCGCGGCGGCCGCCAGCATCGGCCCCGATCCCGGTCCTGCATACATCAGTCCGGAGTTGACCTCCGGAGGCAGCGAAGCAAAGTCCATGTCGGCTTCCTCTCCGCGGCGAGCAAGCGCGGTTTTCAACGGTCATAGAATAGTTTTTCAACGACCATAGAATAAGTCCACCCGTGGTCGAGCGCCAGCGATTGCGGTAAACGGCGTGAAAATAAGCGGCGTCCCCGTCCGGCCCCCGAGGTGCGCCGCCGGCGAGTGGGCGTCGCCTGCTACGTCTGCGGCGGAGCCGCGTGGCGCGGTTGGTACAGCAGTGCGCGCACCAGCGGGCGCGGCCCGACGGAGCGAAGCATCTCGCTGGCCGGGCGGACCCGGACCCGCTTCGGCCACCAGAACCAGCGTCCCATCAGCGTCATGATCGACGGCGTGATGAGCGATCGGACGACGAAGGTGTCGAACATCAGGCCGAGCCCGATCGTCGTGCCGAACTGGCCGATCGCGCGGAGATCGCTGGAGAGCATCGTGGCCATGGTCACGGCGAACACCACACCGGCCGCGGACACCACCGGGCCCGTCACGCCGACGCCGCGGATGAGTCCGGTGTTCAGGCCGGCCCCGATTTCCTCCTCGATCCGCGACACCAGCATCAAGTTGTAATCAGACCCCACCGCCAAGAGCACGATCAACGCGAATTCCGTTGCCACCCAGTGCAACTGGAAGTGGCACAGGTGTTGCCAGATCAAAGTCGAGAATCCGAACGCTGCGCCTAGCGACAGCACGATCGTGCCGACGATGACGCCCGCTGCTACCAGGGCGCGGGTGACGATCACCATGATGATGAAGATCAGCACGATCGACGCCACCGCGGCGATCAGCAGGTCGTACCAGGCGCCGGTGGCGATGTCGTTGAATGTCGCGGCGGTGCCGCCGAGGTAGATGTCGGCGTTCTCCAGCGAGGTGAGCTTCAGCGCCTCCTTGGCCGCGTTGCGCTCTTGCTCGACGGACTTGATGCCTTCCGCGGTTGCCGGGTCCAGGGAGTGAGTGATGATGAAGCGCGCGGCCTTTCCGTCGGGCGACACCATCAGGCTCAACCCGAACTGGAAATCGGAGTTCTGGAAGATCTCCGGCGGCAGGTAAAACAGGCTTTCCACGCGAGCGTCGTTGAACGACTTACCCATCACAGCATTGGTGTCGGTCAGCCGGTCGAACTGGTCGATCAGACTGTTGAACGAGCTGTAGATGGTCAGCGTGGTATCCCGGATCGCCTTCGACACAGCGATGTTCTCCGGAATGATCGCCAACAATTCGCGCGTGGCCGCGGCCGTGTTGGTGAGATCGCCGGTGAGGGCGTGGAACTTCTCGGCGAGCTGATCAAACCCGTCCAAGGCATCGAACAGGCTACGCAGCGACCAGCAGATCGGGATGTCGTAGCAGTGCCTCTCCCAGTAGAAGTAGCTGCGGATCGGTCGCCAGAAGTCGTCGAAATCGGCGATGTGGTCGCGAATTTCGTCGGTGATGGCGGCGGTCTCCGCAGTGGTTTTTGCGCTGTCGTCCGTCGCGTTGGCGAGCTTCTGGGTGATCGCGTACTGGCGTTCCAGCAGGGAGATCTGGGTGTCGAGGAACCCGGTGATCTTCTTGATGTCGCCGACGCGGTCTCTCAAATAGTTGAGGTTGTCACGGATCGGCGCGGTTTGCACGCTGAGCTGGAACGGAATTGACCCGTCTTCGATCGGTGGGCCGAGCGGTCGGGTGATGCTCTGCACCCGTTCGATGCCCGGCACCCGGAAGATGGCACCGGCAACCTTGTCCAGCACCAACATGTCTCGGGGATTGCGCAGATCGTGGTCCGATTCGATCATCAGCAGGTCCGGGTTGAGACGGGCCTGGGTGAAGTGCCGATCGGCCGCGTCGTACGCCTGCACGGAGGCGGCGCTGTGCGGCAGGTAGTAGAGGTCGTTGTAGCGCGGGGTGAAGCCCGCGAGACCAAGGGCGCCAACGATGGCAAGAATGACGGAAACGGCGAGGATGGGCGCCGGCCACCGCACGATGGCCGTCGCCAGGCGGCGCCAGCGGGTGTAGTTGAACTTGCGCTTGGGGTCCAAAAGACCGAAGCCACTGGCGACTACGATAAGAGCGGGCGTCAGCGTGACCCCGGCCGCCACCACCACCAGCAGACCTATCGCGCACGGGAACGCCAGCGAACTGAAGTAAGGCAGCCGGGTGAACTTCAAGCAGGCCAGCGCCCCAACAATGGTCAGACCCGAGCCCAGGACCACCTTGCTGACGCCGGCGAAGGTGTCGTAATAGGCGGCTTCCCGGTCCAGACCGCGTTCACGGCCCTCCTGGTAGCGGCCCACCATGAAAATCGCGTAATCGGTACCCGCCGCGATCGCGAGTGAGGTCAGCAGGTTCACCGCGAAGGTCGACAATCCCATGACGCCGGTTTCGCCCAGCAGCGACACCACGCCGCGGCCGGCCGCGAGTCCCACGAAGAGGATCACCATGGTCAGCAACACGGTGCTGATGGACCGGTAAACGAACATCAGCATGATCGCGATGATGACGACCGTGATGATCGTGATCTTGGCCAGGCTCTTGTCACCGACAACGATCACGTCGGCGGTCAGCGCTCCCTGGCCCGCGACGTAGGCCTTGACGCCGGCGGGCGGCGTGGAGTCCGCGACGATCTTGCGCACCGCGGCAACGGATGCGTCGCCGACCGCTCCTCCCTGATCGCCTTTGAGGTTGACCTGGACGTAGGCGGCCTTATGGTCGTAGCTCTCCACACCTGAGGACGTGAAGCGCTGTCCCCAGAAGTTCAGCGCGTGCTCGACGTGTTCGTGGTCGGCCTGGATCTTTTTGACCAGGTCGTCGTAGAACCGGTGCGCGTCCTCGCCGAGCGGTTTATCACCGACCAGGGTGACCAGGACGAGGTTGTCCGAGTCGTACTCCTTGAACTTCTCGCCGATGTGCTTCATCCCGGTGACCGACGGTGCGTCGGACGGTGAGAGCGGAACGGAGATCTCCTCGGCAACCTTCTCCAACTGTGGGACGAAGACGTTGACGCCGACCGCGATCAGCACCCAGCAGACGACGATCGGCAGCGCCAGGACGCGGACGGCGCGGGCGATGCGCGGCTTGTGCTTGACTTCCGTGGGTTGTGCGACGGGTATTTCGTCGGTGTCGCTGGTGTTGTCGGTCATGCGGACTTGTCCAGGCAGGAGACCTGCGCATTGCGCGTCTCGGCTTGCCGTTGATCGACCAATTTGCCGTCGACCGTGATCCGGCAGCCGATGGAGGGGCTGTCGCCTTGCGCGACGACGTAGGCGAAGATGCCGGGCATCTGGGCGACGATCGTCGTCGACCACGGCAACGTGGTGAAGTTGGCCTTCTGCGGTTGCGCGTCGGCATCCATCCAGTTGACGACGCCGGTGGTCCCGGGTGGCCCCAGGATTTCGTAGACGGCGGTCTTGGCGGCGTAGGGCGGGGTCGCATCCCGCGGATCGGGCTTGGGCAGGCCGGGCCCCGGGAAAACGCCGTTGAGACGGTCCACCGCGACGCCGCCGATGATCACCGCCACCACCACGACCACGGGAACCCATGCCCGCTTGAGCAGCGTCAACACCGTTCCCCCCGATCACCATTGCCCAACGGGCCGATGCTAAGGCACTTCATCTGTTCGAGCATTTCGTCGCGTGCGCCACGGCTACCCCGAACGCCAACGCCGCCGGATTAATTCCTGCGGCACCCCGGCCGCGCCCACGGCCACGCCGCCGCTCGTCGTACCCGCCCGGACACCCGGCCGGCGTCGCGATGATAGAACGGCCTGCGCCGCAAGCCATTCCGCCGCGAACCGCCGATCTACCGCCTATTGACCTGTCACACCGCCGATTTCATGGAAATGACCGCGCCGGTGGTGTCGAACCGCGGCGAGACCAACAACGGACGACGGCCGAGTTAGTTTCAAAAAGTAATTCGCTGAAGGAGGGAATTGTCGGTTGAATTGCCCACCTGGCGATTGTGCGGAATGCAGAAATCGGCACCGATCAAGGGGCGCCGAGCGTACCCTGGCGACATGGCTACCAAGGTCAGGACCTGCGTGCATTGCGGCCACACGTTCGATCCCAATGACCGACCGCGCGACTTGTCCGACCCCGATTGGCTTCCGGCCGCGTCAATTTATTGTTCGCATGAATGCAGCGACCGGTTCCATTGCGAAATGACGCATTGCTGCTCGACCCATGCGAAAAAGAAGGGCCATCGCGAGGCCGCCAAGGCGGCGCGATAATCCGCGCTTCGACCGAATCGAGAGACTGGGTCTAGCCCTCGAGCTTGTAGCCCAGCCCTCGCACGGTCACCAGGTGGACCGGGTTGGCCGGGTCGGCTTCGATCTTGGACCGCAACCGCTTGACGTGGACGTCGAGCGTCTTGGTGTCGCCGACGTAATCAGCGCCCCACACCCGGTCGATCAGCTGTCCGCGCGTCAGCACCCGACCGCTGTTGCGCATCAGGTACTCCAGCAGGTCAAACTCCTTGAGCGGCAACGTGATTGTGTCGCCGTTGACGGAGACGACGTGTCGCTCGACGTCCATCCGCACCGGGCCGGATTCGAGCACACCGTCGCTGATTTCGGAATCGTCGTCACCGCCGCGGCGGAGCACCGCGCGGATCCGGGCGATCAACTCGCGCGCGGAATACGGCTTGGTCACATAGTCATCGGCGCCCAGCTCTAACCCGACGACCTTGTCAATCTCGCTGTCCCGTGCGGTCACCATGATCACCGGCACGCTGGAACGGGCGCGCAGCTGCTTGCACACGTCGGTCCCCGACATCCCGGGCAGCATCAGATCGAGCAGCACGATGTCGGCGCCGCCACGGTCGAACTCGGCCAGCGCGGCTTGCCCATCGGTTACGACCGTGGCCTCGAAGCCCTCCTTGCGCAACAGGAATGCCAGCGGATCGGCCAGCGACTCCTCGTCTTCCACGATCAAGACACTGGTCATCGACTTAGTTCTTCCTCTCGTTGTGACCTGTTGGGCCGCACGTCGCGACCCTGCGGTTGCTCGGGTTGTTCGTCATTGTCGGTGTAGGCCGGAATCGACAGCGTGAATGTCGATCCGGTCCCCGGCTTGCTCCACACGCCGATGCTGCCGTTGTGATTGGCCGCGACGTGTTTGACGATGGCCAGGCCCAGCCCGCTGCCGCCAGTGGCGCGCGAGCGTGCCTTGTCCCCCCGGAAGAACCGCTCAAAGACCCGCTCCTGGTCCTCCAACGCGATCCCGATGCCACGGTCGGTGACGGCGATCTCGATATTGTCGCCGCGGCGCCGGCGGCTGATCGAGACCGGCGAACCGGGCGGCGAATAGGCGATCGCGTTGGACACCAGGTTGGCCAGCGCGGTGACCAGAAGCGTCTCGTCGCCCAGCACCCGCAAGCCGCTGGGCGCATCCGTGCGAACCTCGATATGCGCGTTGTCGGCGGCCACCTTGTGGCGTGAAATCGCCTCGGACACAACGGTATCGACGTCGACCTCGGTGACGTTGGGTAGCCGCTCCGCGCCTTGCAGCCGGGACAGCTCGATCAGCTCGGCGACCATGTCCCCCAGCCGGTTGGCTTCGACGAGCACCTTTTCGGCAAAGCGGCGAACGGTTTCGGGGTCGTCCGCGGACGCCAATAGGGCCTCGGCCAGCAGGGCCATGGCGCCAACCGGGGTCTTGAGCTCGTGGCTGACGTTGGCCACGAAATCACGCCTGGTCGCTTCCATGCGCGCATAGTCGGACTGGTCGTGGGCGAATACCACGGCGAACCGGCGGTCCTCTTCGCTGAGCAGCCGGGCCTGCCCGTGCACCGATAGCCCGGACCGCCCCGCCGCGCGTTTGGCCGGCCGCAGGTCGAATTCGACATCGACCCCGCTCAGCGCCTGCTGGGCCGCCTCCCACGCCTGGTCGTCAAGCTGCCGGTCGCGCACCAGGCCCAGTTCCCTGGCCCGATCGTTGAGGTAGACGACATCACGGTGGGAATCCACCACCGCGACTCCAAGCGGCATCAGCGCGACGATGCGTTGCAGCATCTGCGCGACGGTGATCCCGGTCCATTCGGTGCTCGCCCGCTGCCGGCGCCGGGCGGCTTTCGGAGACAGCCGAGTCCCGGCTGCTACCCCTATGGCCAGCCCCAGCACGGACAAGACCCCGGCCAGCAACAGCGCCGAGAACACAGTCACATAGCAAATCCTACAAATCTTCCTGAACGCCGCCCTAGCGGAACGAGGCCAAAATCGGACAAGTCACACTTTGCGCTTCAGGTGTTCCACTTCCGTTAACGCGATGTTCGGCAAACAGGCCTTTAAAACTCGCAATGGCGCCGCGGCCGGCGTTACCCGCGTCCCTGGCTGGCAACCGCCGCCGCACCCGCCGCGGCCGCCTCCGGGTCGAGGTAGGTGCCACCCGGCACCACCGGCCGCAGGTCGGCGTCCAGGTCGTAGCGCAGCGGGACCCCGGTCGGGATGTTCAGCCCGACGACGTCGTCGTCGGACATCCGGTCGAGGTATTTGACCAGGGCTCGCAGTGAGTTGCCGTGCGCGACGATCAACACCGTTTTGCCACTGCGCAAGTCCGGGACGATGACGTCGGTGAAGTACGGCAGGAACCGGACCACCACGTCAGCCAGGCATTCGGTCAGCGGGCCGCCGCCGATGTTCGCGTACCGGGGGTCGGCGTCCTGGCTGAATTGGCTGCCCTTCTCGATCGGTGGCGGCGGCGTGTCGTAGCTGCGCCGCCAGGCCATGAACTGCTCGTCGCCGTAGCGTGCCTTGGTCTCGGCCTTGTCCAGGCCCTGCAGCGCCCCGTAGTGGCGTTCGTTGAGCCGCCAGCTGCGCCGCACCGGGATCCACAGCCGATCGACGGCGTCCAGCGTCAGGTGCGCGGTGGTGATCGCTCGGCGCAGCAACGAGGTGTAGAGCACGTCGGGCAACAGGTTCTGCTCGGCCAGCAGCTCGCCGCTGCGCACCGCCTCGGCCCGGCCCTTTTCGGTCAGCCCGACATCCACCCAACCGGTGAACAGGTTCAGGGCATTCCAGTCGCTCTCGCCGTGGCGCAGCAGCACCAGCGTGGCAGTGTCTCCCATGCCGGCTAGCTTATTCGTCGTCTTCGTCGATACCTGCTCGACTTCTCCTCATCGCGCTTCGCGCTCTGCATCGTCGTCTTCGTCGATCAAGTGAGCGAACGCCTCGAGGTTCTTCAGCGACTCCCCGCGGGACACCCGCCACTCCCACTCTTTCTGTATCGACGAGCGAAAACCCAACTCCAACAACGTATTAAAGTCCGAATCCACCGCTTCGAGCACCTGCCCGAGCACTCGGTCGATCTCGTCGGCGTCCACCGACGCCAGCGACATGCGGCCCACCAGGTAGATGTCGCCGACCTTGTCCAGGGTGTAAGCCACCCCGTAGAGGCGGCGGTTCCGCTTGAGCAGAAAGCGGTAGACGCCCTCGTGGTTCTCGTCGGGCTTGCGGCACACGAACGCCTCGACGCGCACTGAGTGCTCGCCGACGCTCAGGATGGTGTTGGTCTTGAGTTTGCGCTCGCCGGGCAGCTCCACCACCAGGCCGGACAAGCCGCCGTGCGCCCCCTCGTGTTTCGAGTACTCCAGGCCGCTCGCCCGCAGCGTGTCCTCGATCACCTGCTCGACGGTGGACGTCATGCGCCCACCCCGCTTCGCTCGGCGGTGTAGGCGCGGATCGCGCGCCGATAGCTGGTCAGCAGCGCGTCGGTGGTGTTGTCCCAGGAAAACGTGGCCGCGTGCTCCGCGGCCGCGCGCCTCATCGCCTCGGCCTGTGGCGCGCGCAGCCGCAGCACCCGGTCCAGGGCGTTCGCCCACTGATCGACGTCGTGGCCGGACACCAGCGTGCCGGTGGTTCCGTCGCGCACGGCCACCGGCAGGCCGCCGACCGCGGCCGCCACCACGGGCGTGCCACACGCCTGAGCCTCGACGGCCACCAGGCCGAACGACTCGGAGTAGCTGGGCACGGCGACCAGGCTGGCGGCCTGAAACAGAGTGGCCAGGTCCGTGCGGGATTGCGGGGGCAGGAAGGTCACCCGCGCCGCGATGCCGAGTTCGTCGGCCAGCCGCCGCAGCCCGTCCGGGGACGCCATGCCGCTGCCCGACGGACCGCCGGCCACCACGATGCGCACGCCCGGCAATTTCGCGGCCGCGCGCAGCACGATGTCGGGTGCCTTCAGCGGCTGGATCCGCCCGACGAAGGCCACCACGTCCTCGTCGAGCGGTAACCCCAGCGCGGCCCGGGCCGCCCGGCGGTCACCCGGGCGGAACACCTCGAGATCCACCCCCGGGTGGACGACATCGATGCGCGCCGGGTCGGCGCGGTGGATGGAGATCAGTTGTCTGGCTTCATCGTCGGTGTTGACGATCAGGCGGTCCGCCTCGTCGACGACCTGCTGCTCACCGACGGTGCGCAGCGGCGGCTCGGGCGCGTCACCCGCGGCCAGCGCCGCGTTCTTGACCGCGGCGAGCGTGTGCGCGGTGTGGACCAGCGGCACCGCCCAGCGGTCGCGGGCCAGCCAGCCGACCTGCCCGGACAGCCAATAGTGCGAGTGCACGATGTCGTAGTAACCCGGTTCGTGCGAAGCTTCCGCGCGCAGCACCCCGGCGGCGAACGCACACAACTGGGTGGGCAGGTCGTATTTGTCCAAGCCCTCGAACGGCCCCGCCACCACGTTGCGCACCAGCACGCCGGGCGCCACCCGCGCGACGGGAGGGTCGGCGGACGCGGTGGCCCGGGTGAAGATCTCCACCTCGATGCCGCGCCGCGCCAGGTGCAGCGCCGTCTGCAGCACGTAGACGTTCATGCCCCCGGCGTCGCCGGTGCCCGGCTGGGCCAATGGTGAGGTGTGCACCGCCAACACAGCGACGCGGCGCGGTTTCAGCCGGAATACGTCGTCGTGCCGCACTCTGTCATCTTTACCAGGAAGCTCCGTTCACCAGCGCAACGCCCAGCACATGGCTTCGCGCTAAGCGGAAGACTCGTCGACATCGACGTCGCGCAGCCGCGGATTCAGCGCCCCGGCCCGCCGCATCGCCCCGAGCGGATCGGCGTAGAGCCCGCCCAGCGACACGGTCCCCGCACCCGCCTCCTGCACCCGGTTTCCGAAGACGGTGACGCGGACGTCGCGCGGCGGCAACACCGAGCGCTCGGCGAAGGCCGCCTCCACGTGCTCCATCGCCTCGGGGTACTCGGTGAAGGCCTGGCCACCGACCACCAGTTCGTCGGGGTTGAGCATGTCGCGCAGCAACGCCACCGCCTCCCCGAGCACCCGCCCCCGCTCGTTCAGCAGTTCTCTCGCCTGCTCGTTGCCGGCGCGGGCCAGCCGGAGCAGGTCGGCGATGCCGGCGGCGGGCGCGTTGGGCCGGCTCGGGGAAGCGAACGGCAGGACTCGCAGCCGCCGGGCGGCGGCCAGCACCGCCTCGTCGCTGACGGTGGATTCCAGTTGGCCGGTGCCGCCCAGCAGCTCGGAGTGGACGGGCAGCGTCGCGATGGTGCCGGGGCCGCTGGCCGGGCAGTGCACCCGTCCGCCGATCACCAGCGCGTAGCCCACGGTCTCGCGGGCATAGACGTAGAGACTGGTGGGCGAGCTGGGCAGGAAGCGCCGCATGCCGAGCAGCAGCTCGGCCCCGGCCATGGCGTCGACGTGCGAGGCCACCGACACGGGCAGTCCCAGCGCGTCGGCCAGCACCGGGCCGACCGGCGCCTGCCGCCAACCGAGCCGCGGGTGGTCGACGTGACCGGTCGCGCTGTCGACGGTCCCGCCGATCGCGACGCCGACCCACAGCGGGCGGCGCCGATGCCAGCGCCGCAGATAACGAGCGGCGCTTTCGGCCAGCGACGCCAGCGCCGGCCCGGCCGGGCTGAGCGGTGTCGGCGTCTCAACGGTGTCGAGCGTGCGACCGAACAGGTCAGTGGCCACGATGCTGGTGGTCCGCGCGCCGATGTGGACGCCCAACGTCACGAACGGTTCGTGGTTGACCTCGACCGGCACGCGTGGGCGTCCGATCGCGCCGGAGACGGCCAGGTCGGCGCGTTCCCGCAACAGCCCGGCCTCGAGCAGTGCGATGACCTGACGGTTGACCGTCGCGATGCTCAGCGAGGTGACGCCGGCGATGACGTCACGCCCGACCGGGCCGCGCAATCGGACCGCCCGGAAAACCGAGGCCGCCGCCGAGTCGGCGATGTGCAGTGCCGGCGGCACGATCTGACGACGCACCGACCGGTGGCCCTTGTAGCTGGCACGGGTGGGCGAATGATGAGTCTGGGTGAGGGTATTCGAGCGCACGAGCGTCCTTTGTCCGATTTTTGTTGGCCGTCACTGGCCACACCTGAAAAGTCAGGAGCGGCAAAGTGCGCGACAACACGCACCCGCCGCGCAAAGACACGCGGTGGTGGTGGTGCTGGACAGGGCGCTGAGGTGCACGAAGAAAATTTAGCACGCTCACTAAGGTTGTTTCTATGGTTGGAAATGTCAGGAATGAACGGGTCGCGGTGGTCACGGGCGCCAGCTCGGGAATCGGCGAGGCGACGGCCCAGACCCTTGCTGCGCAGGGCTTTCACGTGGTGGCGGTGGCGCGCCGGGCGGACCGGATCAACGCCTTGGCACGGGAGATCGGCGGAACCGCCATTGTGGCTGACGTCACAGACGACGCGGCGGTCGCCGCTCTAGCCGACGAGCTGGCCCGGGTGGACGTGCTGGTCAACAACGCCGGCGGTGCCCGCGGCCTGGCACCGGTCGCCGATTCGGACCTCGAGCACTGGCGGTGGATGTGGGAGACCAACGTGATGGGTACGCTGCGGGTCACCCGGGCGCTGCTGCCCAAGCTCATCGACTCCGGCGACGGCCTGATCGTCACGGTGACTTCGGTTGCGGCACTTGAGGTTTACGACGGCGGCGCCGGGTACACGGCGGCCAAACACGCCCAGGGAGCGCTGCACCGCACGCTGCGCGGCGAGCTGCTGGGTAAGCCGGTGCGGCTGACCGAGATCGCGCCGGGCGCGGTCGAGACCGAGTTTTCGCTGGTTCGTTTCGACGGCGATCAACAGCGCGCCGACGCCGTCTACACCGGCCTCACACCGCTGGTTGCCGCCGATGTCGCCGAGGTGATCGGCTTCGTTGCTTCGCGGCCGTCCCACGTGGACCTCGACCTGATCGTCATGAAGCCACGCGATCAGGCGTCGGCCACCCGGTTCAACCGCCGGGGCTAGTCGCCGGGCTCGAGGAGGTGGTCGTGGTCGTCGTGGGCGTGCCGGACAGGCTCGGCGCGGTCGACGGCGTGACCGGCGCGGTCACCGGAATCTGCGTGGACGGCGGGTGCGCGGTGGGAGGCGGGAGCGCCGACATGGCGACCCAGGTGTCCCAGTCGACGGCCCAGTCCCAGAGGTCACCGTCGGAGTAGGACAGCTGGATCGAGCTGCCGGTCACCTCGACCGGGTCGCCGTACATCGCCGACTGGAAGTACTGCTCGGCGTCGCCGGTAGACAGGTTGATGCAGCCGTTGGTGACGTTGCTGTTGCCCTGCGCGCCCGAGCTGGCCGGGTTGGCGTGGATGAACTCGCCGTTGTTGGAGATCCGCACCGCCCAACGTTCGTGCACATGGCTGTAGCCGGCCGCCGGGTTGGACATGTAGAAGTCGGCGTACTTCTCGGTGACCACGTGGATGCCGTTACGGGTGACGTTGCGCGCCTTGTCGGCCTCGCCGTAGCTGCACGGGAAGTCCATGATGACGCCCTCGTCCCTGACCACCTGAATGCGGTGCGAGGTGACCTCGGCCTTCACCACCTGCCGGCGGCCGATCTGGATGTTCAGCGAAATGTCCTCGGCCCCGTACGCGCTGTCTCCGAATGGCAGGCCGTACAACTTGGCGTCGACGTTGACGGTCGTGCCCGCGGGGTAGTACTCGCGCGTGCGCCAGTGCACCCGGGCGCCCTGCGCCTCGTCGGGCAGCCACGCCCAGCTGCCCTCGACTGGCGGGTTCGTGGTGACGGTCAGCGCCTTCTCGACGGCGGCCTTGTCGCTGATCGGCGCGTCGAACTGGATGATGATCGGCGCCGCCACCCCGACGGTCTGGCCGTCGGCCAACTGGAACGCCCCACCGATCTTCTTGGTGGGAGACACCGTGGTGAACTTGCCGGTCACCGGGATCGCCTTGCCGTCGTGCCCGACGGCCGAGCCGCTCCACGTATAGGTCGCGTCGTAGCCCAGCGGCTCGGTGGTGGTGTAGACCGTGCGGTCGGAGTTGAACTTGCCCGCCACGGGCTTGCCCGCCGAATTCGTCAGCGCCACGTGCTGGAACCAGCCGTCGCTGATCTGGACGCTGACCGGCGCGATCGGCACCACGTTTTCGGTCGCATCGGCCGGCTGAAACTTCAGCTGCGCCGCCGGCTGCTCCTTCTTCTCGGCCTGCTTGCCCGTGGTGCCGCCACACGCGGCCAACAGGCCGGGGGCGAAAACCCCCAGTCCGAGGGTCGCCAAAGCCACACGCCGGTTGATCGGCGGCGGGCGGTGCGACGTGTTCACGAAAGTCAAAGATACCGGGCAAAATCCACCAACCCTGCCGCGACAAATCGGGGCCGGTGCGGTCTTTGGCAGGATTCGGAGCTATAGCCTGCAGCCGAGCAGGACCGGCTCGGGTTCCAATGTGACACCAAACACATCACGAACCCCGTCGCGGATGACGCGGGCCAGCGCGATCACCTCGTCGGCGGTGGCGCCGCCGCGGTTGGTCAGCGCCAGCGCGTGCTTGGTGGACAGCCGGCATCGGGCCGCAGGATCGTCGGGATAACCCTTGGCGAAGCCGGCCCGCTCCACCAGCCAGCCCGCGGCCAGCTTGACGCCGTCCGGCGCGGGGTAGTGCGGAACCGGCCCCTGGACGCTCGCGGCCAGCCGCTCGTACACCTCGGGCGCGACCACCGGGTTGGTGAAGAACGACCCCACGCTCCAGGTGTCGTGGTCGTCCGCGTCGAGCACCATGCCCTTGCGGCCCCGCAGCGTCAGCACCGCCTCGCGGACCGCCGACGGATCCGCCCGCTCGCCGCCGCTCAACCCCAACGCGGCGGCCAGTTCGCCGTAGCGCAGCGGCGCACTGCGGCCCGACGCGTCCAGGGCGAACTCGACTTCCAGTACCACCCAAGGGGTTTCGGGCGCGGCCCGCTTGAATACGCTGGTGCGGTAGCCGAAGCCGAGCTCGCCGCCCGGCACCCAGCGCACCTGCCCGCTGCCGCGGTCGAGTATCCGGACCCGGGTGATGGTGTCGGATACCTCCGCACCGTAGGCCCCGACGTTTTGCACCGGGGTGGCCCCGGCCGACCCCGGGATCCCGGACAGGCATTCCAGTCCGCCCAGACCGTGCTCGATGGCGCTGACCACGACGTCGTCCCACACCGCGCCCGCCTCCGCGCGCACCAGGCCGCCGTCGATGGTGATGGCGCTGTTGGCCAACCGCACGGCGGTCAGGTCGGCGCACGTATCGGCGATCACCAGGTTCGACCCGCCGGCGAACACCAGCACCGGGGCCTGTTCTCCCCCACGGCTTTCGGCGTCCAGCTCCCGCACCGTCGCGATCACCTGTTCGGTGCTGGCGCAGGTGATCAGGCGGCGCGCGACCGGCCCCACCCGCAACGTCGTCAGCGGCGCGAGCGGGACCGCCTCGGTGACATGCGCGCCGGCGAATGTTGAACCGGCATCGCTGGATTTCATGGCCCGTAACGGTAGCCTCACCTGCTATGCCGCGTTCATTCGACTTGTCGGCCGACTACGACGGCAGCGTTGAAGAGGTGCATCGGGCGTTCACGGACGAGACCTATTGGCGGGCACGGCTGGCCGGGTCCGGTGTCGACCTCGCCACGCTGGAATCGATGCGGGTCGGCGGTGAAACCGGGGACGACGACACCGTCGAGGTCGTCACCGTGCAGGTAATCCACAGTCACAAGCTGCCGGGGATGGTCACGCAGTTGCACAGCGGCGACCTGCGCATCAGGCGCGAGGAGATCTGGGGGCCGGTCGCGGACGGCGCCGCGCAGGGTTCGGTCCTCGGGTCGATCTTGGACGCGCCGGTGAATCTGAAGGGCA
>NZ_LZKF01000079.1:0-33338 GCF_001672665.1 Mycobacterium sp. E2238
TCATGGGCGAGCTCGACTCGCTGGACCTGGACACCGATCTCGACGATGCGGTCGTGGTCGTGGAGTGGGGCGAGGGCCTCGTCGAACGCCTCGCCGAGCGGCACCTCGACATTCGGCTGGAACGCCTCAGCGGATCCGACGTGCGGATCGCTTCGTGGCAGTGGGTGCGTTCATGAGCCTTCTGCTTGCCCTCGACACCTCCACACCGGCGGTCACCGCCGGGATCGTGCGCCGCGACGACCTGACCGTGCTGGCCGAGCGGGTCACCGTCGACGCCCGCGCGCACGCCGAACGGCTCACCCCGAACGTGCTGGACGCCCTCGCCGACGCCGGGCTGACGATGGCCGACCTCGATGCCGTCGTGGTGGGCTGCGGCCCCGGCCCGTTCACCGGACTGCGGGCCGGGATGGCGACCGCGGCCGCCTACGGGCATGCCCTGGGCATCCCGGTGCGCGGGGTGTGCAGCCTGGACGCCATCGGCGCGCGCACCACCGGTGAGACGTTGGTGGTCACCGACGCCCGTCGGCGCGAAATCTATTGGGCCCGTTACCGTGACGGGTTTCGGATGGAGGGCCCGGGGGTCAACGCCCCCGCCGACGTCGACCCGGGCGCAGCGCGGGCGGTGGCCGGCTCGAAGGAGCACGCGGCGCTGTCGACCTGCCCCACCGCGGGCCGATCTATCCCACACCGGCCGGGCTCGTCGCCGCGGTGCCCGATTGGTCGCAGCGCCCGCTGCCCTTGGTGGCGCTGTATCTGCGCCGCCCCGACGCCAAACCGATGGCGGCGCGCGGATGACCGCCCTGGGCGAGCCCGTGACGCTCGGCGCCCTGGTCCCCGCCGACGCGGCGCGCTGCGCCGAGCTCGAACGTCAGCTGTTCGACGGTGACGACCCCTGGCCCGCGGCGGCGTTCAATCGGGAGTTGGCCAGCCCGCACAACCATTACGTCGGTGCCCGGGCCGGTGGCAAGCTCGTCGGGTACGCCGGCATCTCGCGGCTGGGCCGCACCCCGCCGTTCGAGTACGAGGTCCACACCATCGGCGTGGACCCCGCCTATCAGGGCCAGGGGATCGGCCGCCGGTTGCTCGACGAGCTGCTGGTCTTCGCCGACGGCGGCGTGGTCTTCCTCGAGGTGCGCACCGACAACGAGGCGGCCATCGCGCTGTACCGCAGCGTGGGATTCGAGCAGATCGGCCTGCGCCGGCGCTACTACCGCGCGAGCGGCGCCGATGCGTACACAATGCGCAGGGGGGCCCGCCCGTGAAGACCATCCTGGCCATCGAAACCTCCTGCGACGAAACGGGAGTCGGCATCGCGCGGCTCGACGGCACCGGTTCCGAGGCCACCGTGACGCTGTTGGCGGACGAGGTGGCGTCCAGCGTCGACGAACACGTCCGCTTCGGCGGCGTGGTCCCCGAGATCGCGTCGCGGGCGCACCTGGAGGCGCTCGGCCCCACCATGCGCCGCGCGCTGGCCACGGCCGGGCTGGAGAAGCCCGACATTGTTGCGGCCACGATCGGGCCGGGTCTGGCCGGCGCCCTGCTGGTGGGAGTGGCTGCGGCCAAGGCGTATTCGGCCGCGTGGGGGGTCCCGTTCTACGCGGTCAACCACCTTGGCGGGCACCTGGCGGCCGACGTCTACGAACATGGGCCGCTCCCCGAGTGCGTGGCGCTGCTGGTGTCGGGCGGCCACACCCACCTCCTGCATGTGCGCTCCCTGGGCGAACCGATCGTCGAGTTGGGCAGCACCGTCGACGACGCCGCCGGCGAGGCCTACGACAAGGTGGCGCGGCTGCTCGGGCTGGGCTATCCCGGCGGCAAGGTGCTCGACGACCTGGCCCGCACCGGTGACCGCGACGCCATCACCTTCCCGCGCGGCATGACAGGACCGCGTGACGACCCGTACGCCTTCAGCTTCTCGGGGCTCAAGACGGCCGTCGCCCGCTACCTGGAGAGCCACCCGGACGCGGTGAACGCCGATGTCGCCGCAGGTTTTCAGGAGGCCGTCGCCGACGTACTGACCATGAAGGCGGTGCGCGCGGCGACCGGGCTCGGCGTCTCGACGCTGCTGATCGCCGGGGGAGTGGCCGCCAATTCGCGGCTGCGGGAGCTGGCGGAACAGCGGTGCGCGTCGGCCGGGCTGACGCTGCGGATCCCCAGGCCCCGGCTCTGCACCGACAACGGGGCGATGATCGCTTCCTTCGCCGCGCACCTGGTGGCCGCCGGTGCGGCGCCGTCCCCGCTGGACGCGCCCACCGACGCGGGGTTGCCGGTGATAAAAGCCCAGGTCAGCTGATCGCCCGTAGCGAACATCGCGGACGCACCGGGGCGCCCTTGAGTGCTAGCACTCTCGTGTATAGAGTGCTAGGTGGCAATCGGCCAAACCCTGTGCCGGCACCCGCGACGACGGCGCCCGGGCTCGGACGACTGCCGAATCCCTTGATAATTCCGGGGCACCCGCCCCGGACCCGATCTAACTAGTGGAGGGCTCCCATCGTGGCGAAGGTGAACATCAAGCCACTCGAGGACAAGATTCTCGTGCAGGCCAACGAGGCCGAGACCACGACCGCGTCCGGTCTGGTCATTCCTGACACCGCCAAGGAGAAGCCGCAAGAAGGCACCGTCGTCGCAGTCGGTCCCGGCCGCTGGGACGAGGACGGCGAAAAGCGGATCCCGCTCGACGTCTCGGAAGGCGACACCGTCATCTACAGCAAGTACGGCGGCACCGAGATCAAGTACAACGGCGAGGAGTACCTGATCCTGTCGGCGCGTGACGTGCTGGCCGTCGTATCGAAGTAAGCATCGTGTCCCGCCCCGGCGATCCCCGCGCATGGCCGCGGGTGATTTCCGGGGCGGCATGCGTTAGTGAGGAGCCTGATGAGCAAGGTTATTGAGTACGACGAGACCGCGCGCCGCGCGATCGAGGCCGGTGTCAACGCGCTGGCCGACGCGGTCCGCGTGACGCTGGGGCCGCGCGGCCGGCATGTGGTGCTGGCCAAGGCATTCGGCGGGCCCGCGGTCACCAACGACGGCGTGACCGTCGCGCGCGAGATCGACCTGGAAGACCCATTCGAGAACTTGGGTGCGCAGCTGGTGAAGTCGGTGGCCACCAAGACCAACGACGTGGCGGGTGACGGCACCACGACCGCGACCGTGCTGGCGCAGGCGCTGGTCAAGGGTGGCCTGCGCCTGGTTGCGGCCGGCGCCAACCCCATTGAGCTCGGCGTGGGAATCTCCAAGGCGGCCGACGCGGCGTCCGAGGCGCTGCTGGCGGCGGCCACCCCGGTGTCCGGCAAGGAAGCGATCGCTCAGGTGGCGACGGTGTCGTCGCGTGACCAACAGCTCGGCGAGCTGGTCGGCGAGGCGATGACCAAGGTCGGCACCGACGGCGTGGTCAGCGTCGAAGAATCCTCCACGCTGAGCACCGAGCTGGAGTTCACCGAGGGCGTCGGTTTCGACAAGGGTTTCCTGTCGGCGTATTTCGTCACCGACTTCGATTCGCAGGAAGCCGTGCTCGACGACCCGGTCATCCTGCTGCACCAGGAGAAGATCAGCTCGCTGCCCGATCTGCTGCCCATGCTGGAGAAGGTCGCCGAGTCGGGGAAGCCGCTGCTGATCATCGCCGAGGACGTCGAGGGCGAGGCACTGGCGACGCTGGTGGTCAACTCGATTCGTAAGACGCTCAGGGCGGTTGCGGTGAAGGCGCCGTTCTTCGGCGACCGGCGCAAGGCGTTCCTCGAGGACCTCGCGGTGGTTACCGGCGGCCAGGTGATCAACCCCGACGCGGGCCTGCTGCTGCGCGAGGTCGGCACCGATGTGCTGGGCTCGGCCCGCCGCGTGGTGGTCAGCAAGGACGACACCATCATCGTCGACGGGGGCGGCTCGAAGGATGCGGTTGCCGACCGGATCAAGCAGCTGCGCGCCGAGATTGAGAAGAGCGATTCCGACTGGGACCGCGAGAAGCTGCAGGAGCGGCTGGCCAAGCTGGCCGGCGGCGTTGCGGTGCTCAAGGTCGGTGCCGCCACCGAGACCGCGCTCAAGGAACGCAAGGAAAGCGTCGAGGACGCCGTCGCGGCGGCCAAGGCCGCCGTCGAGGAGGGCATCGTCGCGGGCGGCGGGTCGGCGCTCATCGGGGCGCGCAGCGCGCTGAAGGAGTTGCGCGGGTCGCTGTCCGGCGACCAGGCGACGGGCGTCGACGTGTTCGCCGAGGCGCTTGCGGCCCCGCTGTATTGGATCGCCACCAACGCCGGCCTGGACGGTGCGGTCGCGGTCAACAAGGTCGGCGAGTTGCCGGCCGGGCACGGCCTGAACGCCGCGACGCTGGAGTACGGCGACCTGATTGCCGACGGTGTCATCGACCCGGTCAAGGTCACGCGGTCCGCGGTGCTCAACGCGGCGTCGGTGGCACGCATGGTGCTGACCACCGAGACCGCGGTGGTCGACAAGCCCGCCGACGACCACGATGACCACGGCCATGGCCACGGCCACGGGCATCACCACCACCACTGAGTAGGCGAGACGTAAACACCCCCGGCCCTGCGGCCGGGGGTGTTTGCATGTTTGAGGTCTGCGGCTTCGGGCGCGGAATGCAACGGACAACCGACCGCGTTGCACATGAGCATGACTATTCGTCTCGGACTGCAGATCCCGAACTTCTCCTACGGCACACCAGTCGCCGAATTGTTTCCCGCCGTTCAGGCCCAGGCCCGCGAGGCCGAGAGCGCTGGATTCGACACCGTGCTCTTAATGGACCACTTCTACCAATTGCCGGGGCTGGGTGAACCCGACGAGCCCATGCTGGAGGCCTATACCGCGCTGGGCGCCTTGGCCACCTCTGTCGAGCGGGTGCAGTTGTCGACCCTGGTGACCGGCAATACCTATCGCAACCCGACCCTGCTCGCGAAGGCGATCACCACGCTGGACGTCGTCAGCGCAGGGCGAGCGATCCTCGGCATCGGCGCGGGCTGGTTTGAACTGGAGCATCGGCAGCTGGGCTTCGAGTTCGACACCTTCACCGAGCGGTTCGAAAAGCTCGAGGAGGCGCTGCAGATCATCGCCGGAATGTTGCACGGTGAGCGCCCCACCTTCTCGGGCAAGTGGTATCGCACCGAGAGCGCGATCAACGAACCCCGCTACCGCGACCACATCCCGGTCATGCTCGGTGGCAGCGGCGAGAAGAAGACGTTCCGGTTGGCCGCCCGGTACGCCGACCACCTCAACATCATCGCCGACATCGATCAGCTGCCCGCCAAGCTCGACGTGCTGCGCCAGCGCTGCGCCGAAATCGACCGCGATCCAGCGACTTTGGAGACCAGCTCGTTGCTGACCGTCGTGGTCGACGGCTTCGGCGCGTCCAGCGACATCGGCGAGGCCCGCGGCGGCCGGGCGGTCACCGGGACCGTCGATCAGATCGCCGACGAGATCAAACGTCGGGTCATCGGCGTGGGAATCGACGGCGTGATCATCAACCTGCCGACCCACCGCTACACGCCCGGTGTCATCACAGCAGTGGGCGAGGCGCTCAGGCCGCTGGTCGACGCGCGCTGACGCGTGGCCCGCGTCGATTGCTAAGCTGGCCCACCATGACGTGGGGGGCACCAGCGTGAGCTACCCGCAGCAGTGGCCGCCGCAACCACCGCAATACCCCCAGCAGTGGCCGCCGCCGTACCCGCCGCCGTCGTACCCGCCCCCGGCGCCTGCGCCGCGCAAGACCAATGTCCTGCTGATCGTCGTGCTTGCGATCGCCGCGATCGTCGTTCTGGTACCGGTGGCGTTGGTCGGGTTCTTCCTGATCCAGGACATGGCGCGCGACGGCCGCGGCGAAAGCAAGAAGGCCACCTCGCTCTCGGACTTCGATGTGGTGTGCGATCGCGGATCGATCAGTAACGCCGCCACGTACCAGAAGCCGTACAAGATCGTCGCGTTCGCCCCGTATGACGAGCCGGACCCGATGCGCGAACTGACATCGATGCACTGGCGACAGGTCACACTGGATTCCCGTGCCGACTACGGGCCGACTGACAACAACTTCCAGTCGACGAATGTTGTTGCCTGCCTTACTCGCAAACCCGGAACCGAGGCGAAGTCACGCACCTGCGACCTCAAGACGGACGCGGGCGAACATATCGCCGTCGACTTGTACACCGTGCAGTACGACTTGGAACTCCGCGAGGCGAAGACCGGCAAGCGCATCGCACAACTGGGATCGGTGGACGGTCCGGCGGCCAGCTGCCCGTTCTTCGTATGGGTCAAGAAACGCGATCCGAAGTTGTACGCGGGACCAGATTCTGCGGCGGTCAATGCCAAGCTCGCTGAATTCGCGCACGGGTAACCGGTTTCCGCGCATGGCCCCCACGGTCGGCATCGGGGATGCTGCTAATCAGTAGTCAGCGGTCGTCGGTCCCGACGGCACGCACGAAGGCGTCGGCGAACATGTCGCAGACGGTGTCGATGTCGGGCAGCGTCCAGGCGGGCACATTCGGTAGGGCCGGCCGCGTGAGCAGATGGATCGCGATGGGTCCCAACAGTTGTTGGGCCAGCAGTGGCACGGGCAGGTCACGCATGTGTCCGGCGCGGATCTCGGCTTCGAACCAAAGACCGAGTATCCCGAGCATGCGCGGCGGGCCGTAGGCCGCGAGGGATTGCACGGCGGGACTGGTCGGCCGTGCGAAGGCTTCGGCGAATATGGCTGGGGCAACCCGGGGTTCGCGGCTCAGCGCGTCCGCCAGGGTGCGGTAGAAACCGCGCACCATGTCGGGCAGGTCACCGCTGGCGCGCGCGAGGTATTCCTCGATGTCCTGGATGGGGCTGTGGCGCTCGAAAACCGCCCGCACCAATTCGTCGCGCCCACCGAAGGCGGCATGGAGGCTGTAGACGGAGCAACCTGCGCGGCCGGCAACGGCCTCTAATGTCGCTGCGGCAAGCCCGGATTCGCTGATCAATGCCGCTGCGGCGGCGACCGCCCGGGTGCGGACGGGCGGCAGGCCGCCGGGGTCCACTCCCGCAGCACGAACGGCTTCATCCAGGGCGGTGCGTGAGCCGCCGAAGCGCCGCAGCAGGGTGCTGCGCGAGATCCCGGCCTCCGTGGCAATCGTCGCGACGGAAACGTCGGCGACGTCCTTGCCCAGCTTTTCCGCGGCGCGGAGTGCGGCGTCCACCACTTGTGGTGTCGACACCGGTCGGACCATTCCGCCTCCTCCGCCGCTGTGATACGTTACCTTATGTATGCTGCAATTGTATTTCATACTCCCTTAGGAGTGTCCGTACATGACGCGAGTTCTTCAGACCCGGGTCTGCGTCGCCGGCGGCGGGCCGGCCGGCCTCGTGCACGCGCTCCTGCTCGCCCGCGCTGGCATCCCGGTCGTTGTCCTGGAAAAGCACAACGACTTCCTGCGCGACTTCCGCGGTGACACCGTGCACCCGACCACCCTGCGGATCATGGACGAGCTGGGGTTCATCGACGAGTTCCTCCGCCTACCGCACACCAAGATCGACCGTGTCGCCTTCGACACCGACGGCTCGATTCGCACCTTCGGCAACTTCAGCGTGCTCAGACGACTCGGCTTCAAGCAGCCCTATATCGCAATGATGCCGCAGTGGGACTTCCTCGACTTCATCGCTGAAAAGGCTTCTGCCTACCCGGAATTCACCTTGGTCCGCAATGCCGAAGTCACCGACCTGATCTTCGATGGCGATCGGGTGGTCGGGGTGCGCACGCCGGAATTGGAGGTGCGGGCCGATCTGGTGGTGGCCGCCGACGGGCGCAAGTCCGCCGTGCGTGCCGCGGCGGGCCTGCGGACCGCGGCGGCGCACTCGCCGATGGACGTGCTGTGGTTCCGACTGAAATGGCGCCCCGGCGACCCCGAGGAGTTGTTCGCGGTGCTCCGTAAGGGCCTGATGATGGCCATGATCTACCGGGGTGATTACTGGCAGGTCGCCTACCTGATGCCCAAGGGTTCGAACCCTCGCGGCGGATCATTGGAGGAGTTCAAGGAACGGATCGTCACCGCGCAGCCGCGGCTTCGTGACCGCGTCAACGACTTGAGCTCGTGGGACGACACCAGCGAGCTCGATGTGCGGGTGGACCGTCTCGAGACATGGTGGCGTACGGGACTGCTCTGCATTGGCGACGCCGCACATGCCATGTCGCCGGCCGGTGGGGTCGGCATCAACCTCGCGATCGCCGACGCGGTGGCCGCTGCCAACATTCTGTTCACCCCGCTGCGCGAAGGTCGGTTAACCGACGCCGATCTCGCGAAGGTGCAGCGCCGACGGGAGCTGCCCGCCCGGATCGTTCAGGCTTTTCAGGTGTTGATTCAGGACAGGGCGGTCGCGCCCAACCTGAGCGGGGACCTGTCCCCGATCCGCGTTCCGAAGATCGTGGGCTGGGGCCCGCTGCAGGCGATTCCACCGGTTTTCGTCGGGCGCGGCTTCCGCCCCGAGCATGTCCGCACTCCCGACGTACACGGCGCGGGGCAGGGGCGGTAATCGAAGCCGAAGGGGGCTTCCCCGCGTCAGAGCCCCGCGATGACGATGCCCACGCCCACCACGATTGCCACCGCGAGTGACACCAGCAGAAAGCTCACGATCCGTTCCTTTGCCGGCGAGGTCTCGTGATCGGCCGCCGCGATCGGCGCGAGTCGGCGCCCGGCGCCCCACGCCGACGCGAGCAGGGTCGCCAGCCAGTTCGTGTAGGCGGAGTACACGATCAGTACGACCGCCGTGATCCCCCAGGCGTTGGGCAGGTGGATGTGTGGCCACAGCAGGCCGAGTAGCACGAGGAACATCCCGTTGAGGACGGCCTCGAGGTGGCTCGACAGCGCCATCCGCGGGTTCTTCAGTGCCGGGATGGCGAATCCGGTGAGCAGGCCGATGAGAAAAAGGACCAAGCCGAGCGTGAAGAGCACCGTCTGCATGTCAGAAGACTAGGAGCGTTCGGCTGCTCTCAAGGCATAAACCACCGCGGGCGTCTCGGCGAGTCGTCGCAGAGGTTTATGTGTCAGCGGGTTCCGGGCGGAAGGCTGGGCGGAGTCGTCGTCACAGTTGTAATCGGCGTGGACGTGTACGCCGGGCTGCTGGTGACGGTGACGGTGCTCGTGCTGGTGGACGGCGGCGGCACTTCGGTCGTCGTCGTGATCGTCGTGACGCTGGTCGTCGTCGAGGACGACGACGTCGTCGTCGCGGACGCCGCGGCGAGCACACCGCAGGCCACCCGCTTGCCCGACTCACCGGTCGAAGCCCCGCTCAGGTTGTCCGCGTTCTGGTGGACGATCAGCGCGGTGCCCGAGCTGTTCCGCAGGTCCGAGGCGGTGAGCAAGCTGGTGGTCGTGACGAGTTTCGCCGAGCCGTCGTTGCGCACCTGCAACGCGGTCAGGTCGCCGCTGGCCGGAAAGCCGGTGTGACCCTGCGCCTGGTAGACCGATCCCGCGGACTCGAAGTCTCCCTCGCATTTGCCGACCCCGTGAACCATGAGCGCGTGAAAACCCGGGCTCAGGACTTGGTTTGGCCCGGCTTCCACGGTCACGGTCGCGTACCCGTTCGCGAAATCGATGGTGGCGGTGCCGACCTGGTTTCCGTCGGCGCTCTTCAACTGCGTGGTCATCCGCTCGGTGCCGGGGGGCGCGCTGGAGGACGTCGACGTGGCGGATTGGCCACCTTGCTGGTTTGAGCATGCTGCCAACGGTGCGATGGTGGCGGCAAGCGCCACGGCCGCGAAGGATACGCCCTTATTCATGGGCCGGTCGTACCCCGATTGGTCGCGGTCCAAACGACTAAAGCGAACTCAACAGGGCGGCGCGGCCTCGGACGCGAAGCTTATTGAGGGTGGATCGACGCAACCGGGTGATGCGCTCGACCATTCGATCTCCGAGTGCATCGAGCATCTCGGCGCTCAAATCTGTTGGGGGCGGGCACAAATCGCGTTCCTCTTCGCAGGCGTGGGCGTCCAGGACCGTGACGAACGAGTGCCACTCGCCCTCGTATTGCGGCACGGTCGGCGGGGTCCGAAGTAGCACCGCCAGCTGATCCCAGACCTGGCGATGCTCCGCGTGGGCGATGGCCACCAGCGTGCTGGCCTCCGACACCGCCGGATAGAACAGGTCGTCCTCGATCCGCATGTGGATGTCGAGCTCGATCAACAACTCGTCGAGGGCGTCGTGGCGTTCGTCGCAATCCGGGGGTAGCGCGGTGATCGTCTCGCACAGCCCCCGCAAGACCCTGTGGTGTTCGAAAAGCACTTCGTAGGCATTCATTGCACCCCTCCCCGCACCTCCACAAATCCGTCGCGGATCCGGACCGGGTAACGCGGCAGTGTTGCTGTCGCCGGTCCGCGCAGCACTTCCCCCGATTCGCAGGCGAAGCGGGAGCCATGCCACGGACAAACGATGCGACCGCGATCGATCCAGCCGTCGTCCATCGGCGCACCGAGGTGGGGGCAGCGCGCACCGACGGCCAGGACTTGGTCGTCGGTGCGGTAGAGAACCAGGCCGATGCCGTCCACCTCGACCCGCTGCGGCTGGCCGTCCAGGGCCGTTGCCGGCAACACCGGCGTCCAGCGGGCGCCACTGAGCCGAGCGCCCGAGCGGTCCACCCCGGCTCCCGATCCGTATACCAGAGCTCCGCCCAGATAGCCGCTACTCAGGGTGATGCCGTAGCCAAGCGCGCTGCAAGCCATCCCGCGCCGATGGCGACCGTTGCGGCGGTCCCGCCACGACAACGCGTACAGGCTCGTCGCGACCCCGTTCAGCAAGCCATGGACAACGCCGACCCGTCGCGATTGCTCATGCGTGTGTTGCCAGTCCGTCAAACCGGTCGCGGCCGCCCCGACGCTCCCGGCGAGGCCGACACCCAACGCGAACCTCGACGCGTCGCGCCATTGCGCGCCACTTCCCGAGAGCATGGAAGCCGCATCCATCGCGACCGTCGTCGTGACCGCTCCCGTCGGCACCGACGTCAGCGCGGGATGCAGCGGATGGCCGAGCCAGGTGCCGTGCAGCGCATTGCTGACCCGGTCACGATGTCGGCCCATGGCCGCGAAGAGAAGCGTCAGGGCGTGCTCGAGGCGGTAGCTCGGCCGGTCCAGCCATTCCTGTCGTCCCAGGGCGGTCACTGCTGCGAGTAATCGTTGCTTCACGGCACCTCCTGTGCGCGTGAGCGAACCGACGCGGGCTCCTCTGCACGACGGAACGCCCGAAATTGGATTCAGCCAGCCGCGGCCAAGCCCATGACTGATACACGGACCGGGACGGCGAATCGTTCAACCGCGTCGTGCGAAAGGTGTGCTGCCCCTTGTGACGATTGATGAACCGCTAGGCCGAGCGGCGGATGCCGCGCGTGCGGCCGATGTCGCCCTTCAGCAACATGTCGCGCTCCGATTCGGACAAGCCGCCCCAAACCCCGTAGGGCTCACCGACTTCGAGCGCGTGGGAACGGCACTCCTGAATTACCGGGCACTGGCGGCACATTTCTTTGGCGCGCTGCTCGCGCTGCATGCGGGCCCGGCCGCGCTCACCGTCGGGATGAAAGAACATCGACGAGTCAACGCCGCGGCACAAGCCCTGCAATTGCCAGTTCCAGATGTCGGCGTTGGGTCCAGGTAGCTGCTCCGGCTGTGGCATTGGTGTTTCCCTCTCTGCACGGCACGCCCAGTAAGGTCAGGTTCGCGAAGCGATTGTGCAACTGAATTGAAGTGGCGTCACCGATGACTACCCGTCATGCGTAGACGTTAGGGCGGGCGGTGAATTTGCGTCAATAGCCACTTAGCCCGACAAAGTATGTAATGGTTATAAAAGAATTAACGCCGCGTTCATCTGCCACCCATTGTCGAAACACGCACCGTGCTACCAGGCAGTTGACCGAAACGAAATTTCCCAGCTCACGGGCCTGTGCGGGGCCGGCCACGATTAGTACAGGACCTATTGTGATTAACAGTTCGGTAACGCGAACAGCACAAACTGTTTACTCCTATCGTCGTGATTGAAACTCGTCACACTTCCGTGATTGGCGGAGAGTTGCACGCCGCCGCCTTCGGCGACCGGCCCGGTACTTGGCCGCTGCCGACCGCGGTCACGCCGGAGGGCCTATGGCTGCGCGCCGTCGCGGCGGGCGGGCAGGGCCGCTACGGCAGCGCGTACCGGGATTTGGCGGCGCTGCGGCGCGAAGCCCCCGCCGGCCGGCTGGCGTCCCTGGCCCACAGCACGCAGGGATCCTTCCTGCGCCAACTCGGTTGGCACACGCTGGCACGCGGGTGGGATGGGCGCGCACTCGCGCTGGCCGGCAGGGACGACGGGTCCGCCGAGGCGCGGGTCGACGCTCTGATCGGGCTGGCCGCCGACGCGCTGGGTGTCGGTCGCTTCGCGGCGGCGGCGGCGTTGTTGGGCCGCGCGGACTCCGAGCTGGATGCCGGGCCGGTGCCCGAGCGGCAGCCGGTGCGGCGCGGGTGGGTCGCCGCCGAGCTGGCGATGGCCCGCGGCGACGGCGAAACCGCCGTCCGCCATGCGAACGAAGCGGTGGAGCTGGCGGGTGCCATGGCCGTCCCGTCGGCGCGGCACGCGGTCAAGAGCGAGGTGGTGCTGGCGGCGGCCCTGTGCAGCGCCGGGGACGTCGAGCGCGCGCGGGCGGTGGCGGAGGCGGCGCTGGACGCCACCGGCCGGCTCGGGCTGGTCCCGCTTCGTTGGGCGTTGGCGTGCTTGCTGATTGATCTCGGTAGCGTCACCGTTTCGACACAACAGCTGCACGAAATTCGCGATGTCTGCGCAGGCCAAGTGCGGCGCGCCGGTGCGACGTGGCGTTCCGCTTGAAATGGCCTCCGGGCCGTTATTGTCATTTCGTAAGTTAGCCCGGCTAGTTCGCGATGTGTCCGGTTCGTAACGTTGGAGATACCGCCGTCGATGACAATTCAAGGGGATCGTCTCGACGCTGTGGTTGCCAAGGCCGTGGCGGGGGACAGTAACGCACTACGGGAGGTGCTGGAGACCATCCGTCCGATTGTCGTGCGCTATTGCCGCGCGCGAGTCGGGACAGTCGAGCGGGGTGGGCTGTCAGCGGATGACGTGGCACAGGAGGTGTGCTTGGCGACTATCACGGCGCTGCCGCGCTACCGGGACCGAGGGCGTCCCTTTCTCGCCTTCCTGTACGGCATCGCGGCGCACAAGGTCGCGGACGCCCATCGGGCCGCCGGCCGTGATCTGTCCTATCCGACCGAGGTCATCCCCGAGCGTTGGTCGTCCGACGCGGGTCCCGAACAGCGGGCCATCGAAGCCGATTCGGTCAGCCGGATGAGCGAACTGCTCGAAATCCTGCCCGCCAAGCAGCGCGAGATCCTGATCCTGCGTGTCGTCGTCGGCTTGTCCGCCGAGGAGACCGCGTCCGCCGTCGGCAGCACCACGGGAGCGGTCCGGGTAGCCCAGCACCGTGCGCTGTCCCGGCTGAAGTCCGAAATGATCGCGGCAGGTGACTGTGCCTGAACCCCTGGACGAATTCGCCCGCACCGACCTGCTTCTCGACGCGCTCGCCGAGCGGCGGCCGGTGCACGTCGGCGACCCCGACATCGACGCGATGGCCACGCTGCTGGAGGACTGGCGCGACAACCTGCGGTGGCCACCGGCCAGCGCGCTGGTGTCGGCCGAGGAGGCCGTCGACGCCCTGCGCACCGGCCTGGCCGACCGTCGCCGCGGCCGGCGCGGCCTGGCGACGATCGGATCGGTCGCCGCGGCGCTGCTGGTGATGAGCGGCTTCGGCGCGATGGTGGTCGAGGCGCGTCCGGGGACCCCGCTGCACGGGCTGCACGCGATGTTCTTCGATCAGCCGCGCGTCAACGAAAAGCATCAGGCCTTGCTGTCCGCCCGGGCCGACCTGGCCAAGGTGCAGGAGTCGATCGACCGGGGCCAATGGGACCAGGCGCAGAATCAGCTCACCGAGGTGAGTAGCTTGGTCCAGTCGATCGAGGACCCGGCCAGCAAACAGGAGCTGACGAATCAGCTGAAGCTGTTGAATGTCAGGGTTCAATCGCGCAACCCGAATGCGACGCTGCCGCTCCCGGCGAACACGCCTTCGGCGTGGTCGACCCCGACCACCGCGGCTCCGACGGCGGCCAGCACGCCCTCCGAAGCTTCGCCGATCCCGTCAGTCACGCCGTCGCCGAGTCAGTCGTGGAGCAAGCACCGGCACCACGGGCAGACGTCGACGCCGCCGGCGGTGACGCCGAACAATCCCTAGCGGTCTAGCGGCGGTACCCGTCCGCGTCCGAGGTGGCCTCGTTGAGCGACGCGTCGGCGTATCCCCGGCAGTAATCCCACGTGACATAGGCGTCCGGCTCGGGGTCGTAGGCGGGCTCGTGCGGGCGGACGGTGCCGTCGATCAGCAGCTGCAACAAGTTCGCGCGGAGCATGTCCCAGTCGTGGTAGTGATCCTGCTGACATTCGTCGCAGCACACCACGAGTCCGCGAATCCCCTTGTGCGCCAACAGTGCCTCGTAAACAGCCAGGTCGGCGAGGTCCGCCTCGACCGCCATCCGCTCTTGGGCGTCCAGGGGTTGCCCCGGCTCTACGGCTTCCAGCGCAGCCGACGGATCGCAGGGGTCGTCGGCGAAGGGGTCGGGCGGCAAACCCGGTGGGAGGTGATCGCGCACGCACACTAGCCTACGCAGCCGGGCCGGGATAACGCCAGCAGGCAAGCCGCCCGTCGTTTCCGGGGCGTTTGCCGTCCGCGGCGCGCCCCCCGGCAGGGGTCCGGGCGGCGGGCGAGCCGATAGGATGGGGGTCTCGCGCCGCATCGTATGGAGGGCCCCACCGATGACCCGTGGCATGTCCCACCTGGAAGACAGTTCCGACCTCGTCGGTAGCCCCTACGTGCGCGACCCCCAAATTCGGGGACTGATCGACGACCCCGTGCCGACCGGGGGTGACAACCCGCACAAGATCGCGATGCTCGGCCTCACCTTCGACGACGTCCTGCTGCTGCCCGCCGCCTCCGACGTGGTTCCCGCCACCGCCGACACGTCCAGCCAACTCACCAAGAAGATCAGGCTCAAAGTGCCGCTGGTCAGTTCGGCGATGGACACGGTCACCGAGTCGCGGATGGCCATCGCCATGGCCCGGGCGGGCGGCATGGGTGTGCTGCACCGCAATCTGCCCGTCGCCGAGCAGGCCGGACAGGTCGAGATGGTCAAGCGCTCGGAGGCCGGCATGGTCACCGACCCGGTCACCTGCCGGCCGGACAACACCCTGGCGCAGGTCGACGCGCTGTGCGCCCGGTTCCGGATCTCGGGCCTGCCGGTGGTCGACGACGTCGGCGCGCTGGTCGGCATCATCACCAACCGCGACATGCGGTTCGAGGTGGACCAGACCCGCAAGGTCGCCGAGGTGATGACCAAGGCCCCGCTGATCACCGCCCAGGAAGGGGTCAGCGCCGACGCGGCGCTGGGCCTGTTGCGCCGCAACAAGATCGAGAAGCTGCCCGTCGTCGACGGCCACGGCCGGCTCACCGGGCTGATCACCGTCAAGGACTTCGTCAAGACCGAACAGCACCCGCTGGCCACCAAGGACAGCGACGGCCGGCTGCTGGTGGGCGCCGCCGTGGGCGTCGGCGGCGACGCCTGGGTCCGCGCGATGATGCTGGTCGACGCCGGG
Organism: Mycobacterium sp. E2238; assembly: GCF_001672665.1. Lineage (NCBI taxonomy): Bacteria > Bacillati > Actinomycetota > Actinomycetes > Mycobacteriales > Mycobacteriaceae > Mycobacterium > Mycobacterium sp. E2238. The sequence continues at coordinate 15,624 of NZ_LZKF01000079.1, forward strand.
GCCGACGTCCTGATCGTGGACACCGCGCACGCGCACAACCGGCTGGTGCTCGACATGGTCGGCAAGCTCAAGGCCGAGGTGGGCGAAAAGGTCGAGGTGATCGGCGGGAACGTCGCCACCCGGTCGGCGGCCCTGGCGCTCGTCGACGCCGGCGCCGACGCGGTCAAGGTCGGCGTGGGGCCGGGCTCGATCTGCACCACCCGGGTGGTGGCCGGGGTCGGCGCGCCACAAATCACGGCGATTCTGGAGGCCGTCGCGGCCTGCGGACCGGCGGGCGTGCCGGTGATCGCCGACGGCGGGCTGCAGTATTCCGGTGACATCGCCAAGGCCCTGGCCGCCGGCGCCTCGACCGCCATGCTGGGTTCGCTGCTGGCCGGCACCGCCGAGGCCCCCGGCGAGCTCATCTTCGTCAACGGCAAGCAGTTCAAGAGCTACCGCGGCATGGGGTCCCTGGGCGCCATGCAAGGTAGGGGAGGGGCGAAGTCGTATTCCAAGGACCGTTACTTCGCCGACGACGCGTTGAGCGAGGACAAGCTGGTGCCCGAGGGAATCGAGGGCCGGGTGCCGTTCCGCGGACCGCTGTCCTCGGTGATCCATCAGCTCACCGGCGGTCTGCGCGCCGCGATGGGCTACACCGGATCGCCCACGATCGAGGCGCTGCAGCAGGCGCAGTTCGTCCGGATCACCTCGGCCGGGCTGCGCGAAAGCCATCCGCACGACGTCGCCATGACCGTCGAAGCGCCTAACTACTTTGCGCGCTGAGGCTGGGATGGTCGAAATCGGGATGGGCCGCAACGCCCGTCGCACCTATGAACTGAGCGAAGTCAGCATCGTGCCGTCGCGGCGCACCCGGTCGTCGCAGGACGTGTCGACAACCTGGCAGCTGGACGCCTACCGCTTCGAGATCCCGGTGGTGGCCCACCCGACCGACGCGCTGGTGTCGCCGGAGTTCGCCATCGAGCTCGGCCGGCTGGGCGGGCTGGGTGTGCTCAACGGCGAGGGCCTGATCGGCAGGCACGCCGACGTAGAGGGCAAGATCGCCCAGCTCGTCGAGGCCGCCAGCAAGGAGCCCGAACCGTCCGCCTCGATCCGGCTGCTGCAGGAACTGCACGCCGCCCCGCTGAACCCCGACCTGCTGGGGGCCGCGGTGGCGCGCATCCGGGAGGCCGGGGTGACCACGGCGGTGCGGGTCAGCCCGCAGAACGCGCAGGCGCTCACCCCGGTGCTGCTGCAGGCCGGCATCGACCTGCTGGTCATCCAGGGCACCATCGTCTCCGCGGAACGAGTGGCCAGCGATGGGGAACCGCTGAACCTGAAGACCTTCATCTCCGAGCTCGACGTGCCGGTGGTGGCCGGCGGGGTGCTCGACCACCGCACCGCGCTGCACCTGATGCGCACCGGCGCCGCCGGCGTCATCGTCGGCTACGGCTCCACCCGCGGCGTCACCACCAGCGACGAGGTGCTGGGCATCAGCGTGCCGATGGCGACCGCCATCGCCGACGCCGCCGCCGCGCGGCGCGAATACCTCGACGAGACCGGCGGTCGTTACGTGCACGTACTGGCCGACGGCGACATCCACACCTCCGGCGAGCTGGCCAAGGCGATCGCCTGCGGCGCCGACGCGGTGGTGCTCGGCACCCCGCTCGCCGAGTCCGCCGAGGCGCTCGGCGAGGGCTGGTTCTGGCCGGCCGCGGCGGCGCACCCGTCGCTGCCGCGCGGGGCGTTGCTGCAGATCGCGCTGGGCGAGCGCCCACCGCTGGAGCGGGTGCTCAACGGGCCCTCCGACGACCCGTTCGGTTCGCTGAACCTGGTCGGTGGCCTGCGCCGGTCGATGGCCAAGGCCGGCTATTGCGACCTCAAGGAGTTCCAGAAGGTCGGGCTGACCGTCGGAAGCTGAGGCCGGGGGCACTGGCTCGTTACCCGTGAGTAAGGCCATACTGGTGCGATGAGGCCGGATTACGACGTTCTGATCATCGGTTCGGGTTTCGGGGGCAGCGTCAGCGCGCTCCGGCTGACCGAAAAGGGCTACCGCGTAGGCGTATTGGAGGCCGGGCGGCGCTTCGCCGACGAGGACTTCGCCGAGACGTCCTGGGACCTGCGCAAGTTCTTGTGGGCGCCGAGGCTGGGTTGCTACGGCATTCAGCGGATCCACCCTTTGAAGAACGTGTTGATTTTGGCCGGCGCCGGGGTGGGCGGCGGCTCCCTGAACTACGCCAACACGCTCTACGTGCCGCCGGAGCCGTTCTTCAAAGACCGGCAGTGGTCGCACATCACCGACTGGCGCGACGAGCTGATGCCGCACTACGAGCAGGCGAAACGGATGCTCGGGGTGGTCAAGAACCCGACCTTCACCGACGCCGACCGGGTGCTCAAGGAAGTCGCCGACGAGATGGGCTGCGGCGACACCTTCGTGTCCACCCCGGTCGGGGTGTTCTTCGGCCCCGACGGCACCAAGACCCCCGGCAAGACCGTGCCGGACCCCTATTTCGGCGGCGCGGGACCGGAGCGCACCGGGTGCCTGGAATGCGGCTGCTGCATGACGGGCTGTCGCTACGGCGCCAAGAACACGCTGCTGAAGAACTACCTCGGCCTCGCCGAATCGGCTGGGGCGCAAGTCATTCCGATGACGACGGTCAAGGGCTTCCAGCAGCGCTCCGACGGGGTGTGGGAGGTCCGCACGGTGCGCACGGGAAGCTGGCTGCGCAGGGACCGGCGCACGTACACCGCGACGCACCTGATCCTGGCCGCGGGCACCTGGGGAACGCAGCATCTGCTGTTCAAGATGCGCGACAAGGGCAAGCTGCCGCGGCTCTCCGAGCGGCTCGGCGTGCTGACCCGCACCAACTCCGAGTCCATCGTCGGCGCCGGGAAGCTCGAGGTCGACCCGAAACTGGACCTGACGCACGGGGTGGCCATCACGTCGTCGATCCACCCCACCGCCGACACCCACGTCGAACCCTGCCGCTACGGCAAGGGATCCAACGCGATGGGGCTGCTGCAGACGCTGATGACCGACGGCACCGGTCCGGAGGGCACCGACACGCCGCGCTGGAAGCAGTTGCTCGACCAGGCCCGCGAGGATCCGCGCCGCATGATGCGGATGCTCAACGTCCATCAGTGGAGCGAGCGCACCCTGATCGCCCTGGTCATGCAGCACCTGGACAACTCGATCACCACCTACACCAAACGCGGGAAGCTCGGCATCCGCTGGTACACCAGCAAGCAGGGGCACGGCGACCCCAACCCGGCCTGGAATCCCGTCGGGAACAAGGTCACCCGGCGCATCGCCGAAAAGATCGACGGGGTGGCCGGCGGCACCTGGGGTGAGCTGTTCAACATCCCGCTGACCGCCCACTTCCTCGGCGGCGCGGCGATCGGCGACAACGCCGAACACGGCGTGATCGACCCCTATCACCGCGTCTACGGCTACCCCACGATGTTCGTGGTGGACGGCGCCGCGATCTCGGCGAACCTGGGCGTCAACCCGTCGCTGTCCATCACCGCGCAGGCCGAACGGGCCGCCTCGCTGTGGCCGAACAAGGGCGAGAACGATCGGCGCCCAGCGCAGGGCGAGCCCTACCGCCGGCTGGACCCGATCGCCCCGGAGCACCCGGTGGTGCCGGCCACCGCGCCCGGCGCGCTGCGCTGGTTGCCGATCACCCCGGTGCCCTCGGCCGGCTAGCTCGCGATCGCCTCGTTGGTTGGTCGGTCGGCGACCCGCGGCGCTCGGCTCCGCCTAGCTTGCGATCGCCTCGTTGGTTGGTCGGTCGGCGACCCGCGGCGCTCGGCTGCGCCTAGCTTGCGATCGCCTCGAGCGGGGCGCCGCTGACCACCCGGCTGCGTTGCCGGTGCACGTTGAACGGCACGTCGCCCATCAGGGTGACGCGGTGCATCAGCCGAGGCTGGTCGTCGTAGTCGTCGATGGCGCGATGCTGGGTGGCCCGGTTGTCCCAGATGGCCACGTCGCCGGGCGCCCAGTTCCACCGAATGGTGTTCTCGGGTACGGTGATTCGCCGTTGCAGCAAATCGAAGAGCACCGTCGATTCGTAGTTGTCCAAGCCAACGAACCCGCGCACGAAATCTCCCAGTAGCAGCGTGCGCTCACCGGTCTCCGGGTGCACCCGCACCACGGGATGCTCCGTGCGGAAATCCGGCTTCTCGAAGGCCTGGCGGAACGCGCGCTGCGCGTCGGTCATCGCCTCAGCGGTGATGTAGTCATAGCGGTTCGTGTGGACCGCCCACAGGTCGTCGACGAGCCAGGCGAGTGGCTCCGGCAGGTGCTCGTAGGCGGCCGCGGTGTTGGCCCACAGCGTCGACCCGCCATACCGGGGCAGGTTGACGGCCCGCAGGATCGACGCCGCCGGATAGTTCGCGACGAACGTGACGTCGGTGTGCCAGCGGGTCGCCTTGCCGTATTCGGAGTTGATCGGCGTGATGACCGGCGCGTTCTTGGCGGCGAGCACCTCGGCGGCCGGATGGCCGACCGGCGTGCCCAGCAGCCCGGCGAACGCCAGTTGCTGCTGGTCATCGAGGTGGTGCTGGTGACGGAAGAAGATCACCTTGTGGGCCAGCAGCGCCAGGCGGATCTTCTCGATCGCATCCGGGTCGAGGTCGCCCCCGAGGCGCACCCCGTCCACCCGCGCGCCGATGCGGCTGCCCAGCTTGGTGACGGTTATCTGACCGATCATTTTCATCAATCCTTGTGTGAAAGGGGTGTAGTCAACTGACTACATCGAGTACTGTAGTCACATGACTACACGTTCCGCAAGTGGCCGCGCCAACATGCCCACCGGGCGGGCCGAGGTCGCTGCGGCGATCCTGGAGGCCGCCACCGACCTGTTCGCCGAACGCGGCCCGGCCGCGACGTCGATCCGCGACATCGCCGCGCGATCCAACGTCAACCACGGGCTGGTGTTTCGTCACTTCGGCACGAAGGAGAATCTGGTCGGAGCGGTGCTCGATCACCTCGGTGCCAACCTGAGCGCCCTGCTGAGCGAGGAGGCGCCGGCCGACGTCCTGGACCGGGCCCTCGACCGGCAGATGCGGGTCATGGCCCGCACGGTGCTCGACGGGTATCCGGCGGGGCAGTTGCAGAAGCGCTTCCCCAACATCGCGACGCTACTCGGCTGGGTGCGCCCGCTTCACGACAACGAGATCGACGCGCGCCTGGCCGTCGCCAATGCCCTTGCGCTGCAATTCGGTTGGCGGCTGTTTGCGCCGATCCTGCGCTCGGCGACCGGGATCGACGAGCTGACCGACGACGAGGTACGGCAGGCGGTGGGCGCCGAGGTGGGGCGGATCCTCAAATCCGGCTGACGATCACTTGTTCCGGGACAGCGACCGGCGATGTAGTGGCTCGCGGCCCGGCGGCTGCTGCGGCGGCGCCAGTAGCGGCTTACGGGGTTGTACCGCAATGGTTTTCGGCGCATCGGTGCTAAGGGTGATATCCTCACCCGCGTGCCGGATGGTGAGTTGGCCGCCCGGTCCGTCGCGCACCGTGTAGGTGACGTCGGAATGGTTCACGTCGACGGTAATCCGGAAATCGCGCCAACGGAGCCGGAACCTCAACCGCGAAATACCGTCGGGCAGCGCGGGATTCAGCGACAGGATGCCCTCGTCGTCGCGCAGGCCGCCGAAGCCGCCCACCAGCGCCGTCCAGGCGCCGGCGAGCGACGCCATGTGCAAGCCATCACGGGTGTTGTGGTGCAGGTCGCGCAGATCGATCAGGCCGGCCTCGTAGGCGTAGTCGTGCGCCAATTCCAGGTGCCCGACCTCGGCGCACATCACCGCCTGGGTGCAGGCGGACAGCGACGAGTCGCGAACCATGCGCCGCTCGTAGTAATCGACGTTGCGCGCCTTTTGTTCCGGCGTGAAGGCGTGGCTCTGCCACTGCATCGCCAGCACCAGGTCCGCCTGCTTGATCACCTGCGCCGGGTAGAGCCGTACGTACGGGTCGTGCAGCAGCAAGGGATAGTCGTGGTTCTCTTGGAAGTCCCACTCCGCGAGGGTGGTGAACCCCTCGCACTGCTGGTGCACCCCCAGGCCGTCGTCGTAGGGAATGTTCGCGGCGTCGGCCGCGTCGCGCCAGCAGGCCGTCTCCTCGGTGGTGACGCCCATCGACTCCGCCACCTCGGGGTGGCGGTTGCAGGCATCGGCGGCGGTGCGCAGGTTGTGCGCGGCCATCAGGTTGGTGAATACGTTGTCGCGCACGATCGCCGTGTACTCGTCGGGGCCGGTGACGCCGTCGAGGTGCCAGACGCCGTGCCGGTCGTGATGGCCGAGGGAGAGCCAGAGCCGGGCCGTCTCGACGAGCACCGCGAGGCCGCAATTCTTCTCCAGTTCCTCGTCGCCGGTGACGATGCGGTACCGCTCGAAGGCCATGGCGATGTCGGCATTGATGTGCCAGGCCGCCGTGCCGGCCGGCCAGTAGGCCGAGCACTCCTGCCCGCGAATGGTCCGCCACGGGAAGGCGGCGCCCTGCAGACCCAGCTCGGCCGCGCGCTCCTTGGCGAGGTCCAGGGTCGACGCCCGCCACCGCAGCGCGTCGGCCACCGCATGCGGTGCGGTGTAGGTGAGCACGGGCAACACGTAACTTTCGGTGTCCCAGAAGGCGTGGCCGTCGTAGCCGGTTCCGGTGAGCCCCTTGGCCGGGATCGCGCGGCGCTCGGCGCGCACGCTGGCCTGCAGCAGGTGGAAAAGCCCGAACCGCACCGCTTGCTGGGATTCCGGGTCGCCCTCGACCTCGACGTCCGCGCTGTCCCAGAAGTCGTCCAGGTAGGCCCGCTGCGAATCCAGCAGCCCCTGCCACCCGGTGTAGCGGGCGCTGTGGATGGCGGCGGCGGCCTGGTCGCGCAGGGCCGGGCGCGAGCGCATGCTCGACCAGCCATACGCCAGGTACTTGACGATGCGCAGCTTCTGCCCGGCGCGCAGCCCGCAGATCACCGTGGTTCGCGCCAGATCTTCGCGGGCGTCGGTGCTGAACTCGACGCGGCCGGGAACGTCGATCTCGTGGTCCATCGCGGCCGACATCATCAGGGCGCTGCTGCGGGTGCGGTGCATGAGAAGCGCCCCGGTCTCGGTGTTTTCGTGGTCGACGGCCACCAGCGGGCTCTCCAGAATGGCCGATACCCGCGGGTCACCCGAGGTCTGGGGTTGGTCCTCGTTGGTGACCAGTTCGGACTGCACCGTCACGCGAACGAAATCGCCGACCGCTTCCACGACGTATTCGATGGCGGCGACACCGCGCTGGGCCAGCGAAACCAGCCGGGTGGACACCAGCTTGATCTCCTTGCCCGCAGGGGAGCGCCAATGCGCGCCGCGGGTCATCGTCCCGGCCCGCATGTCGAGAACCCGCTCGTGCGAGAGCAATTCGCCGTAGCGGACGTCGAACGGCTCGTCCTCGACCAGCAGGCGGATGATCTTGCCGTTGGTGACGTCGACGACGGTCTGGCCGGCCTCCGGGTAGCCGTAGCCCGCCTCGGCGTACGGCAGCGGCCGGATTTCGTAGAAGGAGTTCAGGTAGGTGCCGGGCAGACCGTAGGGCTCACCCTCGTCGAGGTTGCCGCGCAACCCGATGTGCCCGTTGGACAGGGTGAACAGGGATTCGGACTGGGCCAGCAGGTTCAGGTCGAGCTTCGTTTCGCAGACGTGCCATGGATCAACGGGGAATGCTTCGTCGTCGATCATGACTGCAGCAGCTCGGCGAGGTCGGTGACCACCACATCGGCGCCGTTGCGGCGCAGATCGTCGGCCTGGCCCACGCGGTCGACTCCCACCACGTAGCCGAAGTTACCGGCATGGCCGGCCTGCACGCCCGAGATCGCGTCCTCGAACACGGCCGCGGCCCCGGCCTCGACTCCCAGCAACTCCGCCCCGCGCAGGTAGGAGTCCGGCGCCGGCTTACCGGCGATGTGCTCGTCGCGCAGCGTGACGCCGTCCACCCGCTTCTGGATGAACTGGTCCAGGCCGGTGATCTCCAGGACGTCACGGGTGTTGGCGCTCGAGGACACCACGGCGATAGCCAGCCCGGCCGCCGAGACCGCCTCCAGATATCGCCGCGAACCCTCGAAGACCTCGACGCCGTCCTCGCGCAACACCCGCTGGAACATGTCGTTCTTGCGGTTGCCCAGGCCGTAGACCGTCTCGGCGTCTCCCGCGTCGTCGGGGCTGCCGTCGGGCAACTCGATCCCGCGGCTCTGCAGAAACGACCGGACGCCGTCCTCGCGCTTCTTGCCGTCCACGTATTTCCGGTAGTCGTCGGCCGCGTCGAACGGGACGAATTCCTCGCCGGTGCGTTTGGCCCGCTCGGACAGGTAGTCGTCGAACATGGCCTTCCAGGCCTTGGTGTGCACGCTCGCGGTATCGGTGAGCACACCGTCGAGGTCGAACAGACAGGCATGCACCTTCTCGGGCAGACCGAGCACGGGCGGACCTCGCTTCCTGGCCTTGGAGACTAGTTAAGCGATACCCACTCCACCATGCAGACATGTCTGTCGCCAAACGTTCAGCCGTGCCCGGCCGCGGCGACCCCCTGAACGGCTCGAAGACGCCCGTCCGCCAGCGCGGCGGTCAGGTTCTCGACCTTCCGGCCGAAGTCGTCGACGAAGGTGTGCAAACCCAGCGGGGTGGCGGGCTGGGCCAGCAGCGCTTGCATGAATTCGGTCGCCTGCCCGGTCAGGTCGTTCCAATGCTCGACGGCGAATCCGGCTGATTCGACGACTGCGCGTAACCCGTCCGGGCTGACCAGATGGCTGCGCTCGGGTTCATCGGCCCACGGCAGCGGATAGTCCAGCGTGTCCCCGTCTCCAATCGTAATGTCCCACAACGCAATCCGGCCTCCGATAGCCAGGACCCGGTGCGCTTCGGAGTAGAGGCGCGCCTTGTCGGCGACGTTCATCTGAACGTGCTGGCTGATGACGACGTCAAAAGTGCCGTCAGCAAAGGGGAGGTTGGTGACGTCCGCCTGCCGGACCGATATTTCGTCGAGACCGACCAGGCGATTGAGCCAGCGGCTCGTTTCGCAGTACTCGTCGGTGAGGTCCACGGCCGCCACCGTGCAGCCGCACCGGTCGGCGACGTAGCGCGCGGTCCCGCCGATCCCGCTGCCCGCGTCGAGCACCCGACTTTCGCCGGTGATGCCCGCCAGATCCACCAGTCGGCTGGTGGCGAAGCGGCCCATGGTGTGGAAGTCCTCGAGCGTGCCCAGGTCGGCGGGTGCCAGCCGGTCGAGGTCTTTGCCGGCGGACATCAGGGCGCGCTCGATGTTGGGCCGGGTCAGGCCGGTCGAGTACTGGCTCTGGATTGTGGCGCTCATCTGTGGACCTCCGCCCAGGCCGTGATCAGCGGGGGCATCGTGACGAGGGCTCCGGCCGCCAGCACCTCCCGGCGGAATAGCGGCACGAAATCCTCGATGTCGGCGAGCTCGTCGATGGCGAAGCCGCCCTGCTCCGCGATGGGGGCGACCAACCGCCAGACTTCGGCAGCGTAGGCCAGGATGTCGGCGTCGGCGGCGGTGCCGACGGGCGTCCCCTGGCTCAGCCGCGGGGTGCCCAGGCCGGCCTCGGCGAAGACGGTGTGCAGCGTGGTGCCGAACCGCGCGGACAGGCCCAGTGCCTCGAAGGCACGGACGATGCCCGCCGTCACCCGTCCGAACAGCGGCAGGTCCGGGATGCTGCGCGTCGCGGTGATGTCGTTCTCGGAGAACGCGATGACGCCGCCGGGGCGGACAAAGGAGCTCAGGTGCCGCAGCGTGCCGGCCGGGTCGGGCAGGTGCATCAGGATCAGCCGGCCGATCACCGCGTCCACCGGTTCGTCCAGCTCGATCGCGTCGACGGCGGCCTGTGTGAATTGCACTGTGCGCAGCCCTTTTTCGGTGGCGCGCTGCCGAGCGAGCTCGACCATCGCGGGTGCGGCGTCCACGCCGAGGACACTTCCCGACGGACCGACCAGGCCTGCGGCGACGAACGACACGTCGCCGGGTCCGCAACCGATGTCGAGCACCCGCATGCCCGGGCGCAGGCCGGCGAGGCGCAGCGCGTGCTCGGTGTAGTCGTTGTACAGCCGCCCCTGCAGAAGGAGCCGCCGCACCTCCACGTCGGCGTGGCCGAGGACATAGGTGCTCGTGTTCATCGCGTTCCTATCCTTTCCGGTGCGGTGTGCTCGGCCCGCCACAGCTCCGACTGACCGGAAAGCCGGGGACGTGCGGGTTGCGGATGTTGTTGAAGCCGGTCGAACTTGTCCAGGCGGTGCATCGGTACGAGGCCCGTCAACAGAAAGTCCCCGAGTTGCCGGATGAAATTACCTGCCGTGCGCCGTGTTTCGGGGCCGGTGACGTAGCGGCGTGCGATCGTCAGGAAGTCTTCGGGTTCGACGCCGGCGACGTCACGAACATGTGTGGTGGGACCACCCACTTCCCAGGTGCCGAGGGCGGATTCGGGCAGGTAGTGCCGCAGGCTGGACTGGAAGAACATGTCGGCGCCGAGCCGTTTGGCGTTGACGCGCACGGCGCGCATGAACATCCATGGCGGGATGTCGATGTGGCGCACCCGGCGGCCCAGCGCCTCACCGACCGCGTCGGCGATCTCGTTTCCCGATAGCAGGGTTGGTCCGGTCGGGCGATAGGCGCGGCCGTTGTGACGGTGCGGGTCGAGCAGGGCGCCAACGGCGACGCGGGCGATGTCTTCGTTGGAGGGAGGCGCATTTCGGCCCTTTCCGGTGGGCACCGGCAGGATTCCCAGCGCCGCGGCGAGGGGCAGAACCTGCAAATAGTTGTCGGCGAAATAGCCGGGATCGACCGCTACGTGGGCGGTGTCCGGCAGCAGGTCGAACAGCTTGCCGGTCAGCCATGCCTGCCGGGTCATCAGCGAAGGGTGGTCCGGGCTGGCCGTCCACTGCCCGAGCGCCACCACCGCTTCCACGCCGGCGCGTCGTGCGGCCACCGCGAAGGCAACCGCGCTGTCGAGCGCGTGGGGGTGGTACGGCGGGTTGAAGTACAACCTATCGATTCCGTCCATCGCGGCGGTAACCGCTTGAATATCAAACATATCGGCCACGACGATCTCGGCACCCAGCTCCCGCAGGCGTGCGCTTCGCACATCTTCACGGTGCACCATGGCCCTGGTGGCGACGCCATTCTCCAACAGTTGGGCGGTGACCGCGCTGCCGATCCTGCCCGTGGCGGCAGTCACCAATACTCGGGTGTTCATGGGATTGTCCTTTCGGTTTGACGTGCCGGCAACAACCAGCCGACGACGATCGCGGCGCCGAGCGCGATGCCCGCGCAGACCAACGAGCTCACCTGCAGGCCGTCCAGGAACGCACGGTCGACCGCGGCGCGCACGCCACCGGCCCGCTGCGCCGGCAGCTGCTCGATCACCCTGTGCGCCAGCGCCATTGAGTGCCGCATGGCATCGGCGGGCAGCCCGGTCAATGCTGCCGCCCCGAGATGTCCCGAATACACCGACGCGAAGATGCTGCCGGCGATGGCGACGCCGAGCGTGCCCCCGAGTTCGCGCGTGGTGTCGTTGACGGCCGAGCCCACCCCGGCCTTGTCGGCGGACAACGACCCCATGATCGCCTCGGTGGACGGCGAAACGGTCAGGCCGAGGCCGCCGCCGAGCAGCAGCATCTGCGTGGCGATCTGGGTGTACGGCGTGGCGGCGTCGGCGGTGGACGCCCACGCCAGCCCGGTCGCGAAGACGGTGAGGCCGGCGGCGACGACGGCGGTGGTGCCCGCCCGTTCCACCAGCCGGGGTCCCGCGATGCTGGCCAGCGCGATGGAGGCGGCGACCGGTAACAGGCACACCCCGCTCTGAAACGCGGTGTAGTCCTTGATGAATTGGAAGTACTGGGTGATGACGAAGATGAAGCCGAACAACGTCAGGAAGCCGGCGGTCACGGCGAGACTACCGCCGGAGAACCTGCGGTCGACGAACACCGACACGTCCAGCATGGGGTGGTCGCTGCGCCGCTCCCAAAGCGCGAACCCGGCCAGAACCGCTGCGGCCGAGGCGAACCCGATCGCGGTCCGGCCGTTGGTCCACCCCCAGGTGGGTGCCTCGATGACCGTGTAGACCAGCGTGGTGATCCCGGCCGCCGACAAGAGCAGGCCACCGGCGTCGACCCGCGGTGCGGCCGGGTCGCGCGAGGTCGGCACGAACAGGATGCCGCCGACGATGGCCACCGCCGCGATCGGGATGTTGACCATGAAGATCGAGCCCCACCAGAAGTGTTCGAGCAGCCAGCCGCCGCTGATCGGCCCCACGGCCACCCCGACGCCCACCATCGCCGCCCACAGGCCGATCGCCTTGGCCCGGGCCGCCGCGTCCGTGAAGATGTTGGTGATCAGGCCCAGGGTGGTCGGGAAGATGACCGCCGCGCCCACCCCCATCGCGGCGCGGGCCGCTATCAGCTGTGCGGCCGAATCGGTATGCGCCGCAACGGCGGAGGTTACGGCGAAGAGCGCCAGTCCGGAGTTCAGCCAACCCCGTCTGCCGAAGCGGTCACTGAGGCTGCCGGCGGAGAGCAGCAGTCCGGACATCACCAGGGTGTAGGCGTCGACGATCCATTGCAGCTGGGCGGTGTCGGCGTCGAGCTCCCGAGACAGGGTCGGCAGCGCGACGTTGACGATGGTGGCGTCGACGCTGATGACGAAGACCCCGAGGCAGATGACGCCCAGCGCGGGGATGGGGCGGTTCCGTAAGAGGGCTGCGGTGCTCATGGACAAGACGCTAAAGCTACTAGACAAATAAATCAAGTAAATGGTGGAGAATCATGTCTACTGTTGGTAGGATGGCCTGGTGGCGACCCGTAGGACCTACAACCAGAACTGCCCCATTGCGCTGGGGCTCGACGTCCTGGGCGAGCGGTGGACGCTGCTGATCCTGCGCGAGCTGGTCGGCGGCCCCCGCCGCTACGGCGACCTGCGCGCCGAGTTGCCCGGCATCGCAACGAATCTGTTGGCCGAGCGCCTCAAAGAGCTGCAGGACGCCGGGCTCGTCGACCGCGCCGACCTGCCCGCCCCGATCGGTCGGACCGTCTACACCCTCAGTGACGTGGGTTGGCAGCGGGCATTGCCCGTCTTGAGGAGCGTCGCGCTGTTCGGCCTGGACCGGTTGGACCCGGCCGAGGGCGGCGTGGTTTCACCGCTCAACGGGTTTTTGGCCGGGATCCTGCTCGGCTTCGACTCCGGCAAGGCGGCCGGGCTGGAGGCGACGTGCCGGGCCGAGATCGACGGCCGGCGTTTCGACTTCGCGGTGACCCAGGGCCACCTAGCCGGTGGTCACGGTGAACCTTCGGTGACTCTGACCGCCGGCGCGGCGGACCTGGTGGACGCCGGCCTGGGTTCGACCGAAGCCAAGCGCAAGGCGGCGCTGCGGCGCATCGACTTCCAAGGCGACCCGCAAACCGTCAGCGCCGTGCGTCAGGCCTTCGCGCTGTAGAGCTCACTTATCGAGCAGGGCGTCGATCCACGCCCGCGCGACGAACTTGCCGTAGCGGGTCGCGGACCAACCGCGTTCGAGGACGAGCAGCTCGTACAGCTCCGGGGCGTGATACGTCCACAAAATGTCACGCGCCTGCCTGGCGCTGACGCGCAGCTGCCCGGTGCGGGCGAGGTCGGAGGCGAACATCGCCATACCGGTCAGGGTTTCGTCCCTGATCTGTTTCCAGACTTCCGCGGCATCCGGAGAGGACGCGGCGCCGTCGCGCGCGAGCAGCTGGACCGGTGCACTGCGCGGCATGCTGGCGGCCAGGTGCTTGGCGTAGAGCTCCAGCTTGTCGACGGCATCGGTCGCGTTGGCAACGGTCTGGATGACGTCCCGCTCGACCATCGGGACCGGTTCGTCGTCGCCGGCCACGGACACATCGAAAAGTGCTTTCAACACACCCGCTTTCGTCGAGAAGGCCTTGTACACCGTCTCGACTGACACGCCCGCGTCGCGCGCGATCTCGCCGATGGTCGTCGTCGCGTACCCCTGGGCCAGGAACCGCTGCCGCGCGGCCGCCAGCACCGCGTGCCGGTTGCGCCGCGCCTGCTCGCGGCGACGGGTCGAGTCGTAGCGGCGCGGAGGTTGAGCCTTGACAGATCCCATTATTTGAATACATTCTCCTGTATCTATTACAGTGAACTGTATCAGAAGAAGGGAGCGCGGCATGACGACCGCGACACGCCCCGCCCTGTCGGCGGGTGCCCATCCCACGGATGTCGCGGGTGCGCTGGCACCCGAGATCAGACTGCGCGCCGACGAGGCCGAGGCGCTCGGCACCTTGCCGATCGATCTGGTCGAGCGGATGCGCGCCGCCGGTGTCTTCCGTGCCCTGCAACCGCGTTCGCTCGGCGGATTCGAAGTGACCCCAACCGATTTCATCGAGATGGTCGAGGGACTGGCGCGCGCCGACGGTTCGACGGGCTGGGTCGCGGCCATCGGTGCCGGCGCGCCCGCGTTCACCGCGTGGCTCGAACCCACCGTCGCCGCAGCTCTGTTCGGCCCGGACGCCGACTTCCTCGCGGCGACGGTGTTCGCACCCACCGGGCGCGCCGTCCCGGAGGGCGATGGGAGGTTCGGCGTCGACGGCCGATGGCCGTTCGCCAGCGGTTGTCGCCACGCCGAATGGATGCTGGGCGGAATGTTCGTCTTCGACGGTGACACCCCGCGCATGATCGCCGAGCAGGGCCCGGACTGGCGCCTCGCGTTCTTCCCGCGCGCTCAGGCGGAGATCGTCGAAAACTGGGACGTCCTGGGGCTGCGCGCCACCGGCAGCAACGACGTGGTCGGCCGAGATCTTCACATCGCCGAAGAGCACACGATCAGCCCCTTCTTCCAGTTGGCCCGCCACGACGGACCGCTGTGGCGGCTACCGTTCTTCACGCTCGTCGGAGTAGGCCTCGTCGGTGTCCCACTCGGGATCGCGCGGCGCGCACTCGACGAATTCACCGACCTCGCGCCGGCGAAGACGCGCGCCGGCACGTTCGAGCCGCTCGCGCAGGACCCCGCCGCCCAAGTCGAGTTCGCCCGCGCCGAAGCCGGTTTGAGGTCCGCGCGCGCCTTCGTGCTCGACGAGGCCGGCGGCCTGTGGGACACCGCGTGCGCCGGTGATCCGCCGTCGCTGCAGCAGCGCGCAGGCTTCCAGCTCGCCGCCCAGCAGGCGATGCGTGCGGCGCGTCTGGCGGTCGACACGACGTTCGGCTTGACCGGTGCGGGCGCGGTGCATGCGAGTCATCCGCTGCAACGCTGCTTCCGGGATCTGCACACCGCCGGTCAGCACGTGTACTTCAGCCCGGCGGCCCTGAAGCGCTACGCGGGCACCCGGTTCGGCATCACGCAGCCGACCCACCTGATGTGACTAAGCTGGCTGCCGTGGAAACACCCTCGCCGCGGCCCGTGCTGGTCGTCGATTTCGGCGCACAATATGCGCAGCTGATCGCCCGGCGCGTCCGGGAGGCGCGGGTCTTCTCCGAGGTCATCCCGCACACCGCATCGATCGACGAGATCAAGGCCCGCCAGCCCGCGGCGCTGGTGCTCTCCGGGGGACCGTCCAGCGTTTACGAGCCGGGCGCCCCGCAGCTCGACCCCGCGGTGTTCGACCTCGGCGTGCCCGTGTTCGGCATCTGCTACGGATTCCAGGCCATGGCGCAGGCCCTGGGCGGGACAGTCGCCCACACCGGCACCAGCGAGTACGGCCGCACCGAGCTGAAAGTGGTTGGCGGCGAACTTCATTCGGGCTTGCCGAATTCCCAGCCGGTCTGGATGAGCCACGGTGACGCGGTCACCGCCGCACCGGACGGATTCGACGTGGTCGCCAGCAGCGCGGGCGCGGCGGTGGCGGCCTTCGAGAACCGGGCGCGCCGCCTGGCCGGGGTGCAATATCACCCCGAGGTCATGCACACCCCGCACGGCCAGCAGGTGCTCAGCCGCTTCCTGCACGACTTCGCCGGGCTCGGCGCGGAGTGGACGCCGGCCAACATCGCCACCGCGCTGGTGGAGCAGGTGCGCGAACAGATCGGTGACGGCCACGCGATCTGCGGACTCTCCGGCGGCGTGGACTCGGCGGTGGCCGCCGCACTGGTACAACGCGCCATCGGCGACCGGCTGACGTGCGTCTTCGTTGACCACGGGCTGTTGCGCGCCGGCGAACGCGCACAGGTGCAGCGCGATTTCGTCGCCGCCACCGGCGCCAACCTGGTCACCGTCGACGCGGCCGACACCTTCCTGCAGGCGCTGTCGGGGGTGACCAACCCCGAGGGCAAGCGCAAGATCATCGGTCGCCAGTTCATCCGCGCCTTCGAGGGCGCGGTACGGGATATCTTGAGCGACACCGGGTCTGAGGTTGATTTCCTGGTGCAGGGCACGCTGTACCCGGACGTGGTGGAATCGGGCGGGGGCAGCGGGACCGCCAACATCAAGAGCCACCACAACGTCGGCGGCCTGCCCGACGACCTGAAGTTCAAGCTCGTCGAGCCGCTGCGGCTGCTGTTCAAGGACGAGGTGCGCGCCGTCGGGCGGGAGCTGGGCCTGCCGGAGGAAATCGTTGCGCGCCAGCCCTTTCCGGGGCCCGGCCTGGGCATCCGAATCGTCGGCGAGGTCACCGCGCAGCGGTTGGATACGCTGCGCCGCGCCGACTCCATCGCGCGTGAGGAACTCACCGCCGCCGGCCTGGACAACCTGATCTGGCAGTGCCCGGTGGTGCTGCTGGGCGAGGTTCGCTCGGTCGGTGTGCAGGGCGACGGCCGGACCTACGGGCACCCCATCGTGCTGCGGCCGGTGTCCAGCGAGGACGCCATGACCGCCGACTGGACCCGGGTGCCCTACGAGGTGCTCGAGCGCATCTCGACCCGCATCACCAATGAGGTTCGCGAGGTCAACCGCGTGGTGCTGGACATCACCAGCAAACCCCCCGGCACCATCGAGTGGGAGTGACCGGTGGGCGCCTAAGCGTCGCCACATCACGCCCATCCGCCCCACCGGTATCGATCGCATAAAGCCGCCCCTCCCGTTTCTTGACGGTTGTCGGAGGGCGGGTGTTTACTCTCAATCAGTCGAACATAGTTTCGAAAATAGTCGTCCGAGAGTGGTGGTAGGAGGCGGTCATGACTGCGGCTTTCGCCCCCGATCGCCGGCAAGAAAACCGGGCTGAACAGCTCGAATCGTTGCGCCGTCGGATGGCCGTGATAGCCGGGAAGGCGCCGGGGCCCGCGCCCGCCCGCGCCGACGACCTGCTGCCTGAATCGGAGTCCCAGCTGGCGTTGCCGCCGTGGCTGGCGGAGTCGCTGCCGGCGCCCCTGCCGCGCGGGACGGTGGCGGTACTCTCGGGCGCCCGGTCGCTGCTGCTGGGCATGGTGGCCGCGGTAACGGCGGCAGGCGGCAACGTGGCAATCGTCGGCCAGCCGGACATCGGACTGCTGGCCGCCGCGGAGATGGGTGCGGATCTGAGCCGGGTCGCGGTGATACCGGATCCCGGAACCGATCCGGTGGAGGTGGCCGCGGTGCTCGTCGACGGTATGGATCTGGTGGTTCTCGGTCTGGGCGGGCGCCGGGTGCCGCACACCCGGGCGCGGGCGGTGGTGGCGCGGGCCCGCAGCAAGGAGTGCACCGTGTTGGTCACCGACGGCGACTGGCAGGGCGCGCCCACGCGGCTGGAGGCCCGGGTCTGCGGCTACGAGCTCACTTCGGGAAGCCACCCGGGATTCGGGCGGATCAGCCGGGTGCGGCTGCAGGT
>NZ_LZKF01000080.1:0-28715 GCF_001672665.1 Mycobacterium sp. E2238
ATGGCGATGACCAGCCGGCGGCCACCGCGGGCGGCGGCCCCGACGAACGTCTTGCGGGCCGCGTTGGTGAACCCGGTCTTGCCGCCGATCGCGCCGGGGTAGCGCTGCAACAGCTCGTCCTGGTTGGTGATCGGGTGATCGCCGTTATCGCCGGGGAACATCGCCGACGGCTCCGCGGTGATCTGCGCGAACACCGGGTTGGCCATCGCGGCGCGGAAGATGACGGCCAGGTCGTGCGCGGTCGAGGACCCGGATCCGCCGGGCCCGTCGAGCCCGGACGGCGTCGCGGCATGGGTGCTCGTCGCGCCGAGGGAGGCGGCCTTGGCGTTCATCTTGGCGACCGTGACGTCGGGCCCGCCCAGCATGTGCGCCAGCGTGTTCGCGGCGTCGTTACCCGAGACCAGCAGCAGGCCGTCGAGGAGCTGGCGCGCGGTGTAGGTGCGCCCCGGCTTGATGCCGACGCAGTTGCATTCGACCTGGGTGTCGGCGGCGTCGGCGACGACGGTGGAGTCCAGGCTCACCGAGTCGAGGACCACCTGGGCGAGCAGCGTCTTGATGGTGCTCGCCGGCGGGTGGGGCACGTTCTGGTCGCGGCCGGCCAGCACCTGACCGCTGTCGAGGTCGGCGACGATCCAGGTCTGGGCCGGGCCGTCCGGGATCGGCACCGAACCCACCGGCTGCATGCTGTCGGCCCACGACGCGGGGAGGGTCGCGCCGCACGCACCCACCGTGAGCAGGGCCGCGACGCCGACCCTGAGGGCCATGACCTTGCGCATGGGCCGAAAGTCTAACTTCCGGGCCTGTTCGCCGTCGATTTTCGTCTACTGTCCGATGCATGTTGAGCCTGGCCGAGATTTCCGACCGCTTAGAGATCCAGCAGCTTCTGGTGGACTATTCGACCGCCATCGACCAGCGCCGATTCGACGACCTCGACAAGGTGTTCACGGAAGACGCGTACATCGACTACACCGCCCTCGGCGGCATCGAAGGCCACTATCCGGAGGTCAAGAAGTGGCTGTCGGAGGTGCTGCCGAACTTCCCGGTATATGCGCACATGCTGGGCAACTTCTCGGTGCGGATCGACGGGGATACGGCGTCTTCGCGGGTGATCTGCTTCAACCCGATGGTGCTCGGCGGGGACAAGGATCAGGTGCTGTTCTGCGGGCTCTGGTACGACGACGAGTTCGCCCGCACGTCCGAGGGCTGGCGGATGACCCGCCGGGTCGAGACCAAGGTCTTCCAGAAGGTCATGTAGGCCGGCTTCGGCCAGGACGGCACCCTCGCGGCGATCGAGCGGATTTCTGGCGCGGCGCCCCGGTCTGGCACAATGGGCGGCTGTCCGCCGAGCGATTACGCATCGCTTCGTGGTCATACACGCGAGGCAAAACCGGATCCGGGCATCCCGCCCCGATCGCTGAATTGCAGCGTGACACACACAGGAGACCCCGCTTAACCATGGCTGTGAAGATCAAGCTGACTCGGCTTGGCAAGATCCGCAATCCCCAGTACCGCATCGCCGTCGCCGACGCGCGGACGCGGCGTGACGGTCGCTCCATCGAGGTCATCGGCCGTTACCACCCGAAGGAAGACCCGAGCCTCATCGAGATCAACTCCGAGCGTGCGCAGTACTGGCTGTCCGTGGGTGCTCAACCCACCGAGCCCGTGCTCAAGCTGCTGAAGATCACCGGCGACTGGCAGAAGTTCAAGGGCCTGCCGGGCGCCGAGGGCCGCTTGAAGGTCGCCCCGCCGAAGCCCAGCAAGCTCGAGCTGTTCAACGCCGCGCTGGCCGAGGCCGAGGGCGGTCCGACCACCGAGGCCGCGAAGCCGAAGAAGAAGGCGCCGGCGAAGAAGGCCGCCAAGGCCGCCGAGCCGGAGGCCGCCGCGCCGGAAGCCGCCGCCCCCGAGGCGCCCGCTGAGGCCGCGGCGACCGAGCCGGCCGCCGAGGGTGGCGAGCAGGCCGCGCCGGCCACCGAAAGCTGACTGACGTGAGCACCGTCGTCGTTGACGCAGTGGAGCACCTGGTCCGCGGGATTGTCGACAACCCCGACGATGTCCGGGTCGACATGGTGACCAGCCGCCGCGGCAGAACTGTCGAGGTCCACGTCCATCCCGACGACCTGGGCAAGGTGATCGGTCGCGGCGGACGCACCGCGACCGCCCTGCGCACTCTGGTCGCCGGTATCGGGGGCCGTGGTATCCGCGTCGACGTGGTGGACACCGACCAGTAGCCGCTGATGGAGCTCCGTTGGAGTTGACCGTCGGGCGCGTCGCCAAGGCGCACGGGATCGGCGGCGAGGTCGTCGTCGAGATCCGCACCGACGACCCCGCGACCCGTTTCGCACCGGGTAATGCTCTGCGCGGCAAGGCATCCCGCGGTGGGGAAGAACGTGACTTCGTCGTCGAGAGCGCGCGCGAACACGGTGGGCGGCTGCTGGTGCGATTGGCCGGGGTGACGGACCGGGACGCCGCCGACGCGCTGCGCGGCACCGTGTTCGTCGTCGATTCCGATGATCTGCCCCCCATCGAGGAGCCCGACACCTACTACGACCACCAACTCGAAGGGCTGCACGTCCGGACCGTTACGGGCCAGGACGTCGGCGTCGTCGCCGAGGTGCTGCACACCGCCGGGGGCGAGCTGTTGGCGGTGCGCCGAGGCGACGGCGGGGAAGTGCTGGTGCCGTTCGTCGGCGCGATCGTCACGTCGGTGTCGCTCGACGACCGCAGCGTCGAGATCGATCCGCCCGAGGGTCTGCTGGATCTGGCATGAGAATCGACGTCGTCACGATCTTCCCCGCCTTCCTCGACCCGTTGCGACAATCGTTGCCGGGCAAGGCGATTCAGTCTGGCCGAGTCGACCTGCGGGTGCACGATCTGCGTCGTTGGACGCACGACGTGCATCGCTCGGTCGACGACGCGCCGTACGGCGGCGGCCCCGGGATGGTGATGAAGGCCCCGGTGTGGGGCGAAGCGCTGGACGAGATCTGTTCGGAGCGAACCGTTTTGGTTGTACCCACCCCGGCCGGTGCGTTGTTCACGCAGGCTGACGCCCAGCGGTGGAGCGCCGAGGAGCACCTGGTGTTCGCGTGCGGCCGTTACGAGGGCATCGACCAGCGGGTCATCGACGATGCGGCCCGGCGGATGCGGGTCGAGGAGGTCTCGATCGGCGACTATGTCCTGCCCGGCGGGGAATCGGCGGCGGTGGTGATGATCGAGGCCGTGGTGCGCCTGCTCGAGGGTGTCCTCGGCAATCCGGCGTCGCACCGCGAAGATTCACACTCCCCGGCCCTGGACCGGCTGCTGGAGGGGCCCAGCTACACCCGGCCGCCGAGCTGGCGCGGGCTCGACGTTCCCGAGGTGTTGCTATCCGGCGACCACGCGCGCGTCGCCGCCTGGCGCCGGGAGGTCTCGCTGCAACGCACCCGCGAGCGCCGGCCCGAGCTGCTGGACCCGCGAGATTAGAGCCCGCGCCCCAGCGGGTCGATCCGGCCCTCGGGAAATATCGTCCTCACCGCCCGGGTGATGGTCTCGCGGGCGGTGGCGTCGTCGGAGGGCTGCAGGGACTGCACCACCATGATGTAGCGACGATCCGCGCCGATCACCCCGGTCGACAGGTGCATCCAGTCGGCGCCGATGCAGCACATCCAGCCCTGCTTGACCGCCACGGGCTCGGCGTACAGCCCATCCGGGATGCCGAAGCGCTGGGGGTAGCCGTCGAGCCCGTTCGGGGTGGACTGGGCCAGGTCGTCCACGATGACCTTCGCCTTATCGGCGGGCAGCCCGCCCGACCCGTCCAGCAGCATCTCGTAGTAGCGGATCAGGTCGGTCGTGGTGCTCATCGTGTTCCACCAGCGCCCGTCGCTGGGCGGGGTGGTCGACGTGAGCCCGTAGCGGGCCGCGACCGCTGTGATGATGGCGTTCTCGCCGCCCTGGCCCCAGAACTTCTCAGCCGCGCCGTCGTCGGATGACTGCAACATGATGTCCAACGCCTGGCGGTCGTCCGCGCTCAGCGCGGCCTTGCCCTCCGATGCGTGCAGCAGCAGGTCGTCGGCGATGAACAGCTTGGCCACCGACGCGGTGCCGATGACCTGGCTGTTGGCGGTGGAGACCAGCTGGTGGGTCTTGCGATCGAGGATCGCCACCGAGAGGGCGGCTCCGCCGGCGGCGGCTTCGTCGGTCGCCTGCTGCACCCGCGCCTGCAGGCCGACGGGCCCCGGGCTCGTCAGCTGACGTTCGGGCTGGGGTGGCTTGACCGCCTCGAGCATGAGCTCGGCCGATTGTGGGGGCGGCTGGCGAAGACCTCGGTCGGGAGTGACGTAGACCGGAAGGCTATAGACCTTGGCCTGTACCTTCGCCTCGCATCCGGCAGCCACGATCAACGCCACCGCCGCTGTGGCGGTGAACAGAATCAGCGGCCGAACGCGCATTCCTCTCCTCCGACGTGCTCCGGCGCACCCAAGTGCACGGGTGCCGGGCCGGATCGCGCCACCCGCCCCGGCCTACGCAAGGTCCGGTAGCGCCTTCTGGCCCCAGTCATATGTACCATTCACCAGCGTTTTCGGCTCGTTGCGAACCGCCTCCGGAGCTGTGATTTTCGTGGCAAGCCTCCCGTCTGGCACAATTGACCAGTTGTCTCCAGCGGTGGCCGGCCGGCCGGGCCGCTTCGTGCCTGCTGCGAGATACGCCCAAGTTGCCCCAGACCATCGGCTTGGCGACTGCCTCACACCCAGGTGAGCGCTGTTGCCGCAGGCCACGAGCGCAAGGAAGTGTCTTCTTACGATGAACCGCCTGGACTTCGTCGACCAAGCGTCGCTGCGCGACGACATCCCGGTTTTCGGCCCGGGCGACACCATCAACGTGCACGTCAAGGTCATCGAGGGCGCCAAGGAGCGTATCCAGGTGTTCAAGGGCGCGGTGATCCGTCGGCAGGGCGGTGGCATCCGCGAGACCTTCACCGTCCGCAAGGAGAGCTACGGCGTCGGCGTCGAGCGGACCTTTCCCGTGCATTCGCCGAACATCGACCACATCGAGGTGGTGACCCGTGGCGATGTCCGCCGCGCCAAGCTGTACTACCTGCGTGAGCTTCGCGGCAAGAAGGCCAAGATCAAGGAAAAGCGCTGAGCCGGGACGGCCGGGCGGCGGTCGCGGTCGGTTTAGCGCGCCACAATCTGCGCTGGCTACTCTGATCTCGTGACCGATCCCACGGACTCATCTGAGCCCCAGTCCGCCCAGTCAGAGCCGAAGGTCTCCACCCGCATCCCGGACACGCCCGAAGGCGAGTCGCCGGAGGTTCACGAACCGGGAGAGGCGCCCGACGAGGGCGCGCCGGAGCGCACCAAGCGATCCGCGCTGAGGGAATTCGCGCTGCTGGCGGTGATCGCGGTGGCCCTCTATTACGTCATGTTGACGTTCGTGGCACGGCCCTACCTCATTCCGTCGGAATCGATGGAGCCGACGCTGCACGGGTGCACCGGGTGTGTCGGCGACCGGATCATGGTCGACAAGGTCAGCTATCGCTTCGAGTCGCCCCGTCCCGGGGACGTCATCGTCTTCAAGGGACCGCCCTCCTGGAACCTGGGGTACAAGTCGATCCGGTCGAACAACACCGTGCTGCGGTGGGCGCAGGATGCGCTGTCCTTCATCGGCTTCGTGCCTCCCGACGAAAACGACTTGGTCAAGCGGGTCATCGCGGTTGGGGGGCAGACCGTGCAGTGCCGGGCCGACACCGGGCTGACGGTCGACGGCAAGCCGCTCAAGGAGCCCTACCTGGATCCGAACACCATGATGGCCGACCCGGCGAAGTACCCGTGCCTGGGCAGCGAGTTCGGGCCGGTCACGGTTCCGCAGGGGCGGCTGTGGGTGATGGGCGACAACCGGACGCACTCGGCGGATTCCCGCGCCCACTGCAACAGTGTCCCCACCGAGGCGCTCAAGGGAGTGTTGTGCACCGGCGATCCCGCGTCGGGCACCGTGCCGGTGTCCAACGTGATCGGCAAGGCGAGGTTCATCGTGTGGCCGCCCGGGCGATGGGGTGGCGTCTCTTCGGTGAACCCGCAGCAGCATCAGTAGCCATGGCCACGACGTGGCCGCCGCGGACGGTGATCCGCAAGTCGTCGGGGTTGCGGACCCTGGAGTCGGCGCTGTACCGCAGCGGCCTGGGGCCGGTGGCCGGCGTGGACGAAGTCGGCCGCGGCGCCTGCGCGGGCCCACTGGTGGTGGCGGCCTGCGTGCTTGGCCCGGGACGCCTGGAAAGCCTTGCCGCGCTTGACGATTCGAAAAAGCTCACCGAGAGTGCCCGGGAAAGGCTGTTCCCGCTGATCCGCCGTTACGCGCTGGCCTATCACGTGGTGTTCATCCCGCCGGCCGAAGTGGACCGGCGCGGCGTGCACGTCGCCAACATCGAAGGAATGCGCCGCGCCGTGGCGGGCCTGGCGCTGCGGCCCGGTTACGTGCTCAGCGACGGATTCCGGGTGCCCGGCCTGGCGGTGCCATCGCTCCCGGTGATCGGCGGCGACGCGGTGGCGGCGTGCATCGCCGCCGCCAGCGTGCTGGCGAAGGTCAGCCGGGACCGGCTGATGGTCGCCATGGACGCCGACCACCCGGGTTATGGCTTCGCCGAGCACAAGGGCTACAGCACACCGGCGCACAGCAGGGCGCTGACGCGGCTGGGTCCCTGCCCCGAACACCGCCGTTCGTTCATCAACGTCCGGCGCGTGGCCATAGGGTCGGCAGGGTCGGGCGGCCGCGTCGTGGCCGAATGCCGACCGGACCCTCGCCCGCGCGCGGCGGATATCGGTGAGGAAAGATGGGGCCAGGATTCCCCGGGCGGAACGCCGGGGGAAGTGTTTCTCCGAGAAGGACGTCTGAACAGATGAGTGCCGAGGATCTCGAAAAGTACGAAACCGAGATGGAGCTCTCGCTGTACCGCGAATACAAGGACATCGTCGGCCAGTTCAGCTTCGTCGTGGAAACCGAGCGGCGCTTCTACCTGGCCAACAGCGTGGAGATGGTGCCCCGCAACGCCGACGGCGAGGTGTACTTCGAGCTGCGACTGTCCGACGCCTGGGTGTGGGACATGTACCGCCCGGCGCGGTTCGTCAAGCAGGTGCGGGTGGTGACGTTCAAGGACGTCAACATCGAAGAGGTGGAAAAGCCCGAGCTGCGGCTGCCGGAGTAGCCGAGACTAGCCGTTCTCCTTGTCTTCCGCGGACGGCAGCTCGCCCCGTCTGTCGATGACCTCCCGCGCCACATCGGCCAGCTTGATGTTCAGCGCCTGGGAATGGCGCCGCAGTAGGTCGAACGCCTGCGTCTCGGTCATGTCGTGGAGCAGCATCAACATGCCGACCGCCTTGCCGATCTCGCGGTTGCTCAACAATCCCCGCCGCAGGCTGGTGGCGTCCTCGCCCTTGGCGACCGCGTTGATGGCCACGCTGGCGAACGCGGCCAGCACCGCCGCGCGCCCGGCCGACTCGGCGTCGAACACGTTGGGAGTGTCGCTGAACAGGTTGAGCGCGGCG
The DNA here is from genome assembly GCF_001672665.1 of Mycobacterium sp. E2238. Classification (NCBI taxonomy): domain Bacteria; kingdom Bacillati; phylum Actinomycetota; class Actinomycetes; order Mycobacteriales; family Mycobacteriaceae; genus Mycobacterium; species Mycobacterium sp. E2238. Next base: position 7,515 of record NZ_LZKF01000080.1, read on the forward strand.
GCTTTGCGTTTGTCCACCAGCAGCCGAAAGCCCATCGCCCCGCGCACCGGCGTTTCCGCCACCAGGACCTTCGCCAGCTGCGGCCACAGCGACGGCGTCGTCAGGTCCGGGTCGATCTGCGGGGTCTCCTCCTCGATGGCGTCGATGCAGGGGCCGTCGCCCGATCGCCGCTCCAGCTCGTCGATATCCCGCGCCAGCTGGTCACTCGCGCCCACGGTGACGTAGCGGTCGCCGTCACGCAACAACAGGCTGGCGTGGTCGCATCCGCGGACGACCAGGGTGGCGGCGATGCAGATGGCGGCATACATCTGGCCGGCGTCCGAGCCCTGGTAGATAATCTCGGCCAGCGCGGCGAACACCGTCCCGGGGTCGGCCTTCTCCCCGCCCGGTGTCGGACCGGCCGTCGATTCGTCCCCCATGTTTTGCCTCATTCCCTGCGCTCGGGCAGTCTGACCCCGCGTTTCGATCGCCGTAGATTATCGGTCCTGGGCGCGGCCCCCACACGCTGTTCGGTGCGATTGCGACGAAACCCACGCACCCCGACCGCGGGCGAAGGCCCGCTGACACTACGGGTACCCGCGCGTCCGGCGCTCACGAATCGGCGCACCCGCGGTTGCGGGCGTGGTGACATTTGCCACCTGTGGTTTCGGCGGGCGCCCGGCGGGAAAAAGCCTTCAAGTGGGAATTACCGTCGCGGTGACCGGGCCAACCGGCGAGATCGGTATGTCCGCGGTGACGGCGCTGGAGCGTGAACCCGCCGTGGACGCCATCGTCGGCATGGCGCGCCGGACGTTCGACCCGTCTTCGCGCGGCTGGCAGAAGACCACCTACCAGCAGGGCGACATCCTGGACCGCGAGGCCGTCGACGCCCTGGTGGCGCAGGCCGACGTGGTCATCCACCTGGCTTTCATCATCATGGGGTCGCGGGAAGAGAGCGCCCGCATCAACCTGCAGGGCACCCGCAACGTGTTCGAGGCGACCGTCGCCAGCGAACGGACACGTCGCCTGGTCTACACCTCGTCGGTGGCGGCCTACGGGTATCACGGCGACAACCCCGACCCGCTGACCGAGGACGTTCCGGCACGAGGGTCCGACGAGCACTACTACTCGGCACAGAAGGCGGCGTGCGAGGCGCTGCTCGGCGAGATCACCAAGGACTCGCCCCTCGAGGTGTTCGTGCTGCGGCCGTGCATCGTCGCCGGGCCCAACGCCAAAGTTCTGGCCGATGCCATGCCGTGGAACCAACTACCCGGCCCGATGCGGGCCGTGGTCAAGGCGGTGCCGATACTCAAGCCCGTCGTTCCGGATCCGGGCATCCCGCTGCAGCTGGTACACCACGACGACGTCGCGAGCGCGATCGCGCTGGCGGCGACCACCCCGGCACCGCCCGGGGCGTACAACATCGCCGGCGACGGCGTCGTGACGGTGGGCGACGTGGCCAGGGCCCTGGGCGGCCGCCCCGTGCGGGTGCCGGCCGCTGCGGCCTCGGCGGCGTCGGCCGCGCTTTCGCGGGTGCCGCTCGTCCCGTCCATGCTCGAATGGCTGCACACCGCGCGCACGTCGATGGTCATGGACACCACCAAAGCGCGCACCCAACTCGGCTGGCGGCCGGTGCACTCCTCGGCGGAAACCCTGAGGGCGCTGGCTTCGGCGGTGTGACGCCGACCAGGGTAGTTTGGCTGCGTGAGGTCCCAGCGTTTCGCCGCGATCCCGGCTGACGGTGAATTCGCCTAGTGCGGCACGTAACTGCGCGCCGGCGGGTGAAGCATCTCACCGCCGGGAAAGTCGTCAGCCGGCCGGAGACGCTGGTCGTCGAAGAGCCGCTGGAGATCCGGGTGAACGGCGCGGCGGTCACCGTGACGATGCGCACCCCGGGTGCGGATTTCGAACTCGCGCAAGGCTTTCTGCTCACCGAGGGGATCATCACCGGCCGCGACGACGTGCTGACGATCCGGTATTGCGGCGGCGCCGTCGAGGGCGCGAACACCTATAACGTGCTCGACGTGACACTCGCCGACGGCGTCACGGTGCCGGCCCTCGACGTGACCCGCAACTTCTACACCACCTCGTCGTGCGGGGTCTGCGGCAAGGCGTCACTGGACGCAGTGCGGCTGATCGGCCGCTTCTCACCCGGCGCGGACCCCTCCACCGTCACGGCGGCCGCGCTCGAGGCGATGCCCGCCCAACTGCGTTCGGCGCAAAAGGTTTTCGATAGCACCGGTGGTCTGCACGCCGCGGCGCTGTTCGCCGCCGACGGCACCATGCTGGCGGTCCGGGAGGACGTCGGCAGGCACAACGCGGTCGACAAGGTCATCGGCTGGGCGCTGGAACAGCGGCGGGTGCCGCTGGTCGGCTCGGTGCTGTTGGTCAGTGGGCGGGCCTCCTTCGAGTTGACGCAAAAAGCGGTGCTGGCCGGGATTCCGGTGCTGGCCGCCGTGTCCGCGCCGTCGTCACTGGCGGTCTCGTTGGCCGAGGAGTCGGGCATCACGCTGGTGGCGTTCCTGCGGGAGGACTCGATGAACATCTACACCAGGGCGGACCGAATCGGCTAGTCGGTTGCGGCCCGGTTGTGGATGTAGACGGCACTGGGGATAACCGGTCGACGCGGACGGGTCGCGGGCGTCGCTGCGGGCCCGCCGCGTCAGGGTCGTCGGACACATTGGCTCCCATGACGACCGAAACGACTTTGACTCGGGTCCAACTCGGGGCGCTGGGTGAGGCGCTCGCCGTGGACCACCTGACGAGGATGGGATTGCGTATCCTGCAACGTAATTGGCGCTGCCGCTACGGCGAACTCGACGTGATCGCCTGCGACGAGGCCACCCGCACGGTGGTGTTCGTCGAGGTGAAGGCCCGTACCGGGGACGGCTACGGCGGGCTGGCATACGCGGTCACCGAGCGCAAGGTTCGCCGGCTGCGCCGACTCGCCGGCCTGTGGCTGGCCGGCCAGGACAAGGGCTGGGCGGCGCTGCGGATCGACGTGATCCGGGTGCGGATCGGGCGCCGGCGCACACCCGAAATCACTCACCTGCAAGGGATCGGCTGATGGCGCTGGGTCGCGCGTTCTCGGTCGCCGTCCGCGGGGTGGACGGCCAAATCGTGGAGATCGAAGCCGACATCACCTCCGGACTGCCGGGCGTGCATCTGGTCGGTCTGCCCGACGCCGCCCTGCAGGAGTCCCGTGACCGGGTCAGGGCGGCGGTCGCCAACACCGGCAACAGCTGGCCGATGGCGCGGCTCACGCTCGCGCTGTCCCCGGCGACGCTGCCCAAGATGGGCTCCGTCTACGACATCGCCCTGGCCGCGGCCGTCCTGTCGGCGCAACGGAAGAACCCGTGGGACCGCCTGGAGAAGACGGTGCTGCTGGGTGAGCTGTCGCTGGACGGCCGGGTCCGTCCGGTGCGCGGCGTACTGCCGGCGGTGCTGGCCGCCAAACGCGACGGCTGGCCGGCCGTCGTCGTCCCGGTGGACAACCTGGCCGAGGCCAGCCTGGTCGACGGGATCGACGTCTGGGGCGTGCGCACGTTGGGGCAGCTGCAGAAGTGGCTCAGCGGGTCCGCCGCCCTGGACCACAGGATCACCGCGACGGCCACCGCACCCGAGGCCTCGGCGGATCTCTGCGATGTGGTGGGGCAGACCCAGGCGCGCTTCGCGGTGGAGGTCGCCGCGGCCGGGTCACATCACCTCATGCTCACCGGACCGCCGGGCGTCGGCAAAACCATGCTGGCGCAACGGCTTCCGGGCCTGTTGCCGCCGCTGTCGGAGAGCGAATCGCTGGAAGTCACCGCGATCCATTCCGTGGCCGGCCTGCTGTCGGGGGACACGCCGCTGATCACCACGCCGCCGTTCGTGGCGCCACACCACAGCTCCAGCGTGGCGGCGCTCGTCGGCGGCGGTTCGGGCATGGCGCGCCCGGGCGCGGTCAGCCGCGCGCACCGCGGGGTGCTCTTCCTCGACGAATGCGCCGAAATCAGCGTCAGGGCGCTGGAGGCATTGCGAACCCCCTTGGAGGACGGGGAGATTCGGCTCGCTCGACGCGATGGGGTGGCCTGTTACCCGGCCCGGTTCCAGCTGGTGTTGGCCGCCAACCTGTGCCCGTGCGCGCCCGCCGATCCGCAGGACTGCATTTGCGCGGCGGCGGTCAAGCGTCGCTACCTGGGCAAGCTGTCCGGGCCCCTGCTCGACCGGGTGGACCTGCGGGTGGAGATGCATTCGGTGCGCGCGGGTGCCTTCTCGGGCGCCGAAGCCGAATCGACGGCACAGGTTCGCCAACGGGTGGCGCAGGCCCGCGCGGCCGCGGCCGAGCGGTGGCTGCCGCACGGATTCCGCACCAACGCCGAGGTCAGCGGGGTCCTGTTGCGCCGCAAGTTCCGGCCCGGCAACGCCGCGATGTCGCCGCTACAGCAAGCCCTCGACCGGGGGCTGCTCAGCATCCGGGGGCTGGACCGCACCCTGCGGGTCGCGTGGAGCCTGACCGACCTGGCCGGCGGCGTATCGCCCGGGCCCGCGGAGGTCGCGGCCGCGCTCAGCTTCCGCCAACCGGGAGCCCAGCGATGAGCGCCGGACCCGGGTCACCAGTACGCCTTCGTCAGCAAGTCGTTGTGCCCGCCCCGGACCACGATCGCGACGGTCACCAGGATGGCGAACGCCCTGGCGAACTGCGCCATCGCGCGGCCGCCTTCACCGCGTTGTTCCAAGTCGCGCAGTGCTACGGAAGCGAGGGCGCCGCTCAGGATCGGAATGGGCAAGCCGCACCAGCTGACCAGGCTCAGGGCGAACGCCGCGATAGCCCACGGGTTCACTGGACGGTCGGGAGCGGCGAGCCGGGTCGGCAGGCAGATGGTCATTGTTGGGTCCTTTCCTTGCCGGCTAGATGGCGAACGAGGGGCCACGACAACACATTCGCGTACGGGGCTATACGGATCCTTGGCGAACTCTTGGAGCCGGGAGCGCGGCGATGCTGACCGCGGTCGACGATCCCGCGCTGCGCGCCTGGGCGTACCTGTCCCGGGTGGCCGAGCCGCCCTGCGCCGAGCTCGCCACCCTGGTGCGATGTGTTGGTCCGGTGGAGGCCGCCGACCGGGTCCGTCGCGGACTGGTGGACGACGGGCTGGCGCGGCACACCGAAGCGCGGCGCGAAATCGACTGCGCCGCCGCCGACCTCGAGCTACTCGCCCGCCGGGGCGGACGGTTGATCACCCCCGATGACGACGAGTGGCCGCTGCTGGCGTTCGCCGCGTTCGGGAATGCCCCGGCGAAAGCTCGCGGCGGGGCGCCGATGGTGTTGTGGGCGCAGGGCCCGATCCGGCTCGACGAGGTGACGCACCGCGCGGCCGCCGTGGTGGGCACTCGGGCGGCGACGGCGTATGGCGAGCAGGTGGCCGAGGACCTGGCGGCGGGGCTGGCGCAACGTGAGGTCGCGGTCGTCTCCGGCGGCGCCTACGGCATCGACGGCGCGGCCCACCGGGCAGTGTTGAATGCGGACGGAATCACCGTGGCCGTTCTCGCCGGCGGGCTCGACATTCCCTATCCGAGCGGCCACACGGCGCTGCTGCACCGCGTGGGGCAACACGGGCTGCTCTTCACCGAGTACCCGCCCGGTGTCCGGCCGGCCCGCCACCGATTCCTGACCCGTAATCGCCTGGTTGCCGCCGCCGCGGGGGCCGCGGTGGTGGTGGAAGCCGGCCTGCGCAGCGGCGCCGCGAACACCGCCGCCTGGGCGAGGGCGCTGGGCCGGGTGGTGGCCGCCGTGCCGGGGCCGGTGACGTCGGCCGCGTCGGCCGGGTGCCATGCGTTGCTGCGCAACGGCGCCGAGCTGGTGACCCGGGCCGACCACGTCGTCGAGCTGATCGGCCGCATCGGGGAGCTGGCAGCCGAGGAGCCGCGCCCGGCGACGGCGCTCGACGGGCTCAGCGACGACGAGCGCCGGGTGTACGAGGCGCTGCCCGGCCGCGGCGCCGCCACCGTCGAGCAACTCGCGGTCGCGTCGGGGCTGGCGCCCGAGCGGGTGTTGGGGCCGCTGGCGATCCTCGAGCTGGCCGGGTTGGTGCGGCGCCAGGAGGGCAGGTGGCGACTTCTCCGGGCCGCGAGCGGCCAAGCTGCATCGACGACGCGGCTCGTATAGTCGACGGGGGTCGGGCGGGGACAGGAGGACAAGTGGCGGGTCGACCTCTGCAACGCTTCGAGGTTGTCGATACCAAGGAACTCACACCGCACATGGTCGGCGTGGTGCTGAGGAGCAAGGACTTCGACGCCTTCGTACCAAGCAAATTCACCGACTCCTACGTGAAGTTGGCGTTCGTCGCGGACGACGTCGACGTCGCGGACCTGCCCCAGCCGCTGACCCTGGACAGCTTCGCCGGGCTGCCCCCCGAGAAGAGGCCGTCGGTCCGGACCATGACCGTCCGGCACGTGGATGCGGCGGCCGGCGAGATCACGCTGAACATCGTCGTGCACGGCGAGCACGGGGTCGCGGGCCAATGGGCCGCGGCGGCGCAGCCCGGCCAGCGCATCTTCCTGATGGGGCCCGGCGGTGCCTACACCCCCGACCCGGCGGCCGACTGGCATCTGCTGGCCGGCGACGAGTCGGCGCTTCCGGCCATCGCCGCCGCGCTGGAGGCGCTGCCCCCCAACGCCGTTGGCAAGGCGTTCATCGAGGTGGCGGGCCAGGAAGACGAGATTCCGCTGACCGCGCCGGAAGGCGTCGAGGTGCATTGGGTCTATCGCGGCGGGCGGGCCGATCTGGTCCCCGAGGACCGCGCCGGCGACCACGCACCGCTCATCGAGGCGGTCACCACCACGCCGTGGCTGCCCGGTCAGGTGCACGTCTTCATTCACGGCGAGGCGCAAAGCGTGATGCACAATCTGCGGCCCTACATCCGCAAGGAGCGCGGCGTGGACGCCAAGTGGGCGTCGTCCATCTCGGGTTACTGGCGCCGCGGCCGCACCGAAGAGACGTTCCGGCAATGGAAGAAGGAATTGGCCGAGGCGGAGGCCGGGGCTTCCTAGCGGATTCGTCGGCCTGACCGCCGGCTGGCATCCTCTACTCCCATGGCGCATTACGGCGATTACCAGAACGAGATCTACTTCAAGGGTCTGGGCGGGATCGCGCCCGCGCTGCCGATGGCCTTCGCGGAGCTGGAGGCCCGGGCCGAGCGGGCGATGTCGCCGTCGGTGTGGTCCTACGTCACCGGTGGCGCCGGAGACGAGCGCACCCAACGGGCCAATCGCGAGGCGTTCGACCGCTGGGGCCTGATGCCCCGCATGTTCGTCGGCGCCGCCGAGCGGGACCTGTCGGTTGAGGTGTTCGGCCTCACGCTGCCGTCACCGTTGTTCATGGCCCCGATCGGCGTGATCGGCATCTGCGCTCAAGACGGCCACGGCGACCTGGCCACCGCGCGCGCCGCCGCGGCCACCGGTGTCCCAATGGTCGTTTCCACGCTGACCGCCGACCCGCTGGAAGACGTCGCCGCCCAGTTCGGCGACACCCCCGGCTTTTTCCAGCTGTACACGCCGAAGAATCGCGAGCTCGCCGCCAGCCTCGTGCAACGCGCCGAGGCCGCCGGCTACAGGGGCATCATCGTCACCCTGGACACCTGGATTCCCGGATGGCGTCCGCGGGACCTCAGCACGGCGAACTTTCCGCAATTGCGGGGCCTGTGCCTGAGCAACTACACCAGCGACCCGGTCTTTCGCGCCGGCCTGCCGCGCCCGCCCGAGGAGGACCCGCAAGCCACTGTGCTGCAGTGGATCACGACGTTCGGCAATCCGTTGACGTGGGACGACCTTCCGTGGTTGCGATCGCTGACCGAGCTACCGCTCATCATCAAGGGCGTCTGCCATCCCGACGACGCCCGGCGCGCCAAGGACGGCGGCGTCGACGGCATCTACTGCTCGACGCACGGCGGCCGCCAGGCCAACGGCGGCCTGCCCGCGCTGGACTGCCTGCCGGGTGTGGTTGAGGCGGCCGACGGCCTGCCGGTGCTGTTCGATTCGGGCATCCGCAACGGCGCCGACATCGTCAAAGCGCTGGCGCTGGGCGCGACCGCGGTGGGCGTCGGCCGGCCGTACGCGTACGGCCTGGCGCTCGGTGGGGTCGACGGCATCGTGCACGTGCTGCGTTCGCTGCTGGCCGAAGCGGACCTGATCATGGCCGTCGACGGCTATCCGACACTGAAAGATCTCACCCCGGACACGCTTCGGCGCGTCGACTGACAACGGCCCGCCCATGTCTGCGAGCGTGGGGGAGTGCCGCACAGCGAACCCATCCTCGAGGAGTTCGACGAATACCTGTCGCTGCAATGCGGCCGGTCGGCCCACACCCGTCGGGCCTATCTGGGCGACGTGCGCTCGCTGCTGACCTTTCTCGACGACCGCGGCGCCGGACTGGACGGACTGAACCTGCCCCTCTTGCGGTCCTGGTTGTCGGCCTCGGGGGCCGCCGGTGCCGCCCGCACCACGCTGGCCCGTCGCACCTCGGCGGTCAAGGCGTTCACCGCGTGGGCCGTCCGGCGCGGGCTGCTGGCCGCGGACCCGGCGGCCCGGCTTCAGGTGCCTAAGGCGCACCGCACCCTGCCGGCGGTGCTGCGCCAAGACCAGGCCCTCGACGCGATGGCCGCCGCGAAATCCGGTGCCCAACAAGGGGATCCGATGGCATTGCGGGACCGGTTGATCGTCGAGATGCTGTATGCCACTGGGATCCGGGTGAGCGAATTGTGTGGTCTGGACGTCGACGATGTGGATGCCGGGCACCGGCTGATCCGGGTGCTCGGTAAGGGCAACAAGCAGCGCACCGTGCCGTTCGGGACGCCGGCCGCCGAGGCGCTGCGCGCCTGGCTGGACGAGGGGCGTCCCGCGCTGGTGACCGCCGAGTCGGGGCCGGCGCTGCTGCTGGGTGCGCGTGGTCGGCGGCTCGATGTGCGCCAGGCCCGCACCGTCGTGCACGAGACGGTGTCCGCGGTGGACGGCGCGCCCGACATGGGGCCGCACGGCCTGCGGCACAGCGCGGCCACGCATCTGCTGGAAGGCGGGGCCGACCTGCGTGTCGTGCAGGAACTGCTCGGCCATTCGAGCCTGGCGACCACGCAGCTCTACACCCATGTCGCCGTCTCGCGGTTGCGGGCGGTGCACGATCAGGCCCATCCGCGGGCGTGAGCGTGCGCTCAGGGCGTTGAGTGTGCGGCCTGGGCGGCGACACGCCGCGCGGGACCGCCATAGGCGCACACTCAACTCCCCCGCAGCGGCTTGAGTCGGATCGGCGTCGACTTCACCAAACCCAGCGGATCGACATAGTGCGCGCCCGAGGCCGGACCCCACATCGCGCCCCAGTGCAGGCACGCGGCGGCCCGGCAGCCGGGATGCCCGGCCTCCAACGAGCCGATCACGGTCTGGGCCGTAACCGGCTGACCCACCCGCACCGCCGCCCGGACCGGCTCGTAGCTGGTGCGCAGCCCGCCCGGGTGGGCCAGCGACACCACCGGCCGCCCCGCCAGCCGCCCGGCGAACACCACGGTGGCGGTGCCCGCCGCGTACACCGGCTGACCTGCGGCCGCGGCCAGGTCCACGCCCCGATGCCCGGGCTTCCAGTCCGGTGACGGGGCGTCGAATCCGCGGGTGACAGCCGGCGGCGGGCGCAACGGCCAATCCAGGCGGGCGTCGTCCGCAACCGCCGGCCCCGCGCCGAGCACCGCCAGGCACAGCATCAGCGGCAAAACCCGTCGCATCGGCTCAGTTCATCGCCCCGCTTGCGCCGGCACCACTCAGGCCGGGGCGGTGCTGTGCAAAACCACCAGCTGAGTCGGTGTAAACTCCTGGTCGCAGCTCGTTCGCGGGCTGACTTCGCGCGTCCGCCCCGCGTCTCCCGTTTTATTAGGAGTTCGCACCGCATGCCGGGCGGTCCCTTAACAGGGTCCGGCATCGCAGCAGGCGCCAGGGCCCGGCTTCACCCGATGCCGGGCGACAACCGACACAAGTAAGGCACGAGCATGGCCGTCGTAACCATGAAACAGCTGCTGGACAGCGGCACTCACTTCGGGCACCAGACCCGTCGTTGGAATCCCAAGATGAAGCGGTTCATCTTCACCGACCGCAACGGCATCTACATCATCGACCTGCAGCAGACGCTGACCTATATCGATAAGGCATACGAGTTCGTCAAGGAGACCGTCGCCCACGGCGGCAGCATCATGTTCGTCGGCACCAAGAAGCAGGCGCAGGAATCCGTCGCGGCCGAGGCGACCCGCGTCGGCATGCCCTACGTGAACCAGCGCTGGCTGGGCGGCATGCTGACCAACTTCTCCACGGTGCACAAGCGGCTGCAGCGCCTCAAGGAGCTCGAGGCGATGGAGCAGACCGGCGGCTTCGAGGGTCGCACCAAGAAAGAGATCCTGATGCTGACCCGGGAGAAGAACAAGCTGGAGCGCAGCCTGGGCGGTATCCGCGACATGGCCAAGGTGCCGTCGGCGATCTGGGTGGTCGACACCAACAAAGAGCACATCGCCGTCGGCGAGGCCCGCAAGCTGGGCATCCCGGTCATCGCGATCCTGGACACCAACTGCGACCCCGACGAGGTCGACTACCCGATTCCCGGGAACGACGACGCGATCCGCTCGGCGGCCCTGCTGACCAAGGTGATCGCCTCCGCGGTTGCCGAGGGCCTGCAGGCCCGCGCCGGGGTCGGCCGCACCGACGGCAAGCCCGAGGCCGAAGCCGCCGAGCCGCTGCCCGAGTGGGAGCAGGAACTGTTGGCCTCCGCCGCTGCAACCGCCGCCCCCACCGAAGCCGCTGCGGGCGCGACCGAATCAACCACTGAACCCTCCTAAGGAAGGCTGAGCATTGGCCAACTTCACCGCCGCCGACGTCAAGAAGCTGCGGGAGCTCACCGGCGCCGGGATGCTCGACTGCAAGAACGCGCTGGCCGAGAGTGACGGCGACTTCGACAAGGCCGTCGAGGCGTTGCGCATCAAGGGCGCCAAGGACGTAGGCAAGCGCGCCGAGCGTGCCACGGCCGAAGGCCTGGTCGCGGCCAAGGGCGGCGCGCTGATCGAGCTGAACTCCGAGACCGACTTCGTCGCGAAGAACGCCGAGTTCCAGAAGCTCGCCGACGACATCGTCGCCGCGGCGGCCGAATCCAAGGCCACCGACGTCGAGGCGCTCAAGGCTGCCACCACGGGCGGTAAGACGGTCGAGCAGGCCATCGCCGACCTGTCGGCCAAGATCGGCGAGAAGCTCGAGCTGCGCCGTGTCGCGTACTTCGACGGCACCGTCGAGGCCTACCTGCACAAGCGGGCCGCGGACCTGCCGCCCGCCGTCGGTGTCTTGGTGGAATACAGCGGCTCCGACGTCGAGGCCGCGCACTCCGTCGCGCTGCAGATCGCGGCGCTCAAGGCGCGCTTCCTGTCCCGCGACGACGTCCCCGAGGACGTCGTGGCCAGCGAGCGCCGCATCGCCGAGGAAACGGCGAAGGCCGAGGGCAAGCCGGAGCAGGCGCTGCCCAAGATCGTCGAAGGCCGGCTGAACGGTTTCTTCAAGGACTCCGTGCTGCTGGAGCAGCCCTCGGTGTCCGACAGCAAGAAGACTGTCAAGGCCCTGCTCGACGAGGCCGGCGTGACGGTTACGCGGTTCGTGCGCTTCGAGGTGGGCCAGGCCTAAGCCCCGCGCGGGCGCGGGCTAGCGTCGGTTACATGCGACACGTGCATGCGTTCGGCGACGACGCCCTCGGTGATCTGGACGCGGTCGGCCTCGCCCACGCGCTCCAGGCCGGCTGGGTCAGTAGGGCGGAGGTGGTCGAGGCCGCCATCGCCCGCACCGAGGCCGTCGACCCGGTCCTCAACGGCCTGGCCTATGCGGCTTTTCAGCAGGCGCGAACCGCCCCGGCGGCGAACGGCTTCTTTGACGGCGTCCCGACGTTCCTCAAGGACAACGTGGACATCGCCGGCCAGCCGACGATGCACGGCACCGACGCGTGGACGCCGTGGAACGCCACCTCCGACGGCGAATTCACCCGGCTGTTCCTTGGCACCGGGCTGGCTCCCGTCGGTAAGACGCAGTTGTCGGAATTCGGTTTCAGCGCGTCGGCCGAACATCCACGGCTGGGGCCGGTCCGCAACCCGTGGAACACCGACTACAGCGCCGGCGCATCCTCGTCGGGCTCGGGTGCGTTCGTTGCCGCCGGCGTGGTGCCGATCGCCCACGCCAACGACGGCGGCGGCTCCATCCGCATCCCTGCCGCCTGCAACGGGCTTGTCGGGCTGAAGCCGTCGCGCGGGCGGCTGCCGCTGGACGCCCACCTGCGCCGGATGCCGGTGGGCATCGTCGCCAACGGTGTGGTGACCCGTTCGGTGCGTGACACCGCGGCGTTCTACCGGGAGGCCGAACGCATCTGGCGTAACCCGAAACTGGCGCCGGTCGGGGACGTCATCGGGCCCGGCAGGCAGCGGCTGCGGATCGCCGTGCTGACCCGTTCCGTGCAACGCGACTGCAGCCCCCAGGTGCGCGAGCTGACGCTGAAGTCCGCCGGTCTTCTCGAGGAGCTCGGGCACCGCGTCGAATACCTCGACGAGCCCCCGGTGCCGGCCAGTTTCGTCGACGATTTCGTCCTTTACTGGGGATTCCTCGCGCTGGCCCAGGTGCGCAGCGGGCGGCACATGTTCGGCAAGACGTTCGACCGCAGCCGGCTGGACAGTCTGACGCTCGGGCTGGAGCGACACACCACCCGCAACATCCACCGCCTGCCCCTGGCGATCATGCGCCTGCGCCGAATCCGTAGGCGGACCGCACAATTCTTCGGCACCTACGACGTCGTGCTGACCCCGACGCTCGCCGACGAGACGCCCCGCATCGGCTATCTGGCACCCACCGACTACCACCAGGTCATCGAGCGACTGATCGATTGGGTCTCGTTCACCCCGCTGCAGAACGTCACCGGCGAGCCGGCGATCTCACTTCCGTTGGCGCAGTCCGACGAAGGCATGCCGGTGGGCATGATGTTCTCGACCAACCTCGGGCAGGAGGCGCTACTGCTCGAGCTGGCCTACGAACTCGAAGAGGCCCGACCTTGGGCCCGGATCCAAGCGGCGTAGGCGGCTCAGTCGGACCCGAGCTTGTCGAGCATGCGCTTGAAGTCGCGCTGCTGAGTTTCGGTCAGCTTGGCCAGGATGCGCGCATCGGCGGTCCGCACCGCGCCCTCTGCGCGCTTCAGCAGGGCGCGGCCCTGACCGGTCAGCGTGGCGGGTAGCGCGCGGCCGCTGGACACCGATGTCGGACGGGCCACGGCGCCAATGTCTTCCAGCTTGCGCAGCACCGTGTTCATCGCCTGCGGTGTGACGCCGGCCTGCCGGGACAGCTCGGCGCTCGACATCCCCGGAACCAGGGAAAGCATGCGCAGGCAGACGAATTCGGGCAGCGTCAGTCCGAGCGGGCCCAACACCGCGGAAACCTCGGGTCGCAGCAGGCTGGCCACCCGGTACAGCAGGTAACCAAGCGGGGCATCTTCGGCCTGAACCATGTCAATGATATTGACATATTTTCGGGCGCTGGACGTGGGCTTCGCGGCGCGACGTGGTGATTGCCCGCCCGTCAATGGGGTAACCGAAATGTCACCCGCACCGCGCATCAGGAGGTTTTCATGCCGAAGACGACCAAAGGCGGCAAGCCGAAGAAGGACGAACTGCCGAGCACTTTGCGGCGTTCCAACGCCAAGGCGCAACGCACGTTCGCCAAAACGCATGACGCGGCGGCCGACGAATACGGCAGCGAGGAGCGCGCCCACCGGGTCGCGTATTCCGCGCTCAAGCACAGCTTCGAAAAGGTCGGCGATCATTGGGAGCCAAAAGAAGAGAAGGGGCCGTCCGACGAGCGCGCCAAGAGCGGCGGGCCGCGTGCCTCCGGCCCGACCGCCGAAGGCGTGGACGCCAACGCGAGCAAGAAGCACCTGCTCGACGTGGCCCGGCGACTCGACGTGCACGGCCGGTCGACGATGAGCAAGTCGGAGTTGGTCGACGCGATCAAGAAGCACAACCGCCGGGTCCGCGGTCGCTGAGACGGGCGCCCCACGGCCGCACCGATGTGACCGAGACGTCACCCGGGGGCCGGGTTTAGCGCCATGGCCACCGGGCACCCGGAAAGCCATGGTTGCGTCCACTACTCCCAGTCAACTGCGTCAGTGCTTCACCGATGTGGACTTTCCGGCGAACAAGCAGGATCTGCTTGACGCCGCCGGCCGCAATGGCTGCGACGATGACACGATCCGCGCCCTGCGGAGCATTGCGCCCGAGACTTACAACAACGCCGCCCAGGTGGCCGCGTCGGTCAGCATCGTCGACGATCGCGACGTCAGCGACGCCGACAAGGCGGCGGCTCGTCGCTCCCACACCAAGCCCGGGCTGGCCGAAAACGCAAAAGACATCCCCGCTCCGAGCCCGATCGTCGACGAGCTGGGCGAAAACCGGGGCTCCTGAACCGCCGGCAAGAGCAAACGTCCTGTGGCGTTAGAGAATTGGCCGGCCCCCGGTGACGGCCACCCGTGCGCCGGAGATGTAACTCGCGTCGTCGGAGGCCAACAGCACGTAGATGGGTGCGAGTTCGGCGGGCTGGCCCGCACGCCCGAGCGGCGTGTTGTCGCCGAATGACTCCACGCTGTCCGGGGGCATGGTCGAGGGGATCAGCGGCGTCCAGATCGGGCCGGGCGCGACGCTGTTCACCCGAATCCCCTTCTCTCCCAGCAACTGAGCAAGGCTGGCCGAGAAATTGGCGATCGCGGCTTTGGTGGCGGCGTAGGGCGCCAGCGTCGGATTGGGCGTGTCGGAGTTGACCGACGAACTGCCGATGATCGACGACCCCGCGTTCATGTGCGGCACGGCCGCCTTGGTCAGATAAAAGTAAGCGCCGACATTGAGCCTGAACGTGTAATCCCATTCCTCGTCGCTGATTTCGTCAAGGCTCTTGTGCATCATCTGGTATGCGGCATTGTTGACGAGGATGTCGATGCCGCCGAATTCCTCGACGGCGCGGTCGACGACGGCGCGGCAATGGGCAGCGTCGGAAAGGTCGCCGGATACCAGCACGCATTTGCGCCCGGCGTCTTCCACGTAGCGTGCGACGTCTCGGGCGTCGTCGTCCTCATTGAGGTAGGAGATCAGCACGTCGGCGCCTTCGCGGGCGAAAGCGATAGCGACCGCGCGGCCGATGCCGCTATCACCCCCGGTGACGATCGCCCTTTTCCCGGTGAGCTTTCCCGAGCCCTGGTAAGTGTTTTCGCCGCAGTCGGGCGCCGGGTCCATCCGGCCCTGGACGCCCGGGGCGGTTTGTTGCTGAGGCGCAAAGCCCATGAGATTCCTCAATTCGTGGTCGAAAGGCCGACTTATGGTTCGCGTGTCTCCGGACGGGCCGTGGGGACGTCGGGGTCGTCGTCGGCCGGCGGTTCGGGATCGCGCCATTCCTCGGCGCGACTGGACCGGTTACCGCGCAGCGTGCCGTCCAATTCGTGCTTGAGTTCGTCGTCCTCGCGCGGGCTGTGCTTAGAGCTTCCGCGTTCCATCGACGGCCCCTCTCGTATCGTCGGATTCTCCCGCTCCGACTACCCGCCACGGCCGGGGCTAATCCGGCCGCCCCCAGCGTCGGCGTCCGAGTCATTCGACGTGAATAGCGATACGGATGTTAAGAAGTGTTGCGAAAGTTGCTGTCCGGCAAAACAACAACGTTTCGCCAGGTAGTGGATTGAAAATTGCGAATAAAGCGGGCGCACATGTTTAAAGCGGACAGCGAGGGGCTATTTGCGGCCTATGTGCGTATTGCCCTTCCGGGGGGCGATTGTTCGACACGAAAGGAATGAGCAATGAAGGTCACCAGGACCGCCATAAAGACAGCTGCGGCTGCCGGGGGGATTGCGGCGAGCATTTTCGCGGCGGCGCCCGCTTTCGCCTCGCCGCCGCCCAACATTCAGGGCTTCGGCACCAGCGAAAAACTGGTCGATGGGCCGCTGGTCACCGATTACACGGTGAGCAACCTGCAGCCGAGTAACGTCACGATCCCCGGCTACACGCCCAAGGGAACGCTCTATCAGGCGGACGTCACCGCCCGCTCGGACGGCGGGGTCGTGACCCCGATGGTCAACGACTTCATCGCGCGTGGGCCCAACGGCCAGAACTACCGGGTGATCGACAAGGTGGGGGCCCCCAATGGCCTCAACCCCGCGCCGATCCCGCAGGGTAGCGAGTCGACCGGAACGCTGTACTTCGACGTGACGGGCGCGCCGCCCAACGGCGTGGTCTACAACGACGGAATGCAAGACGTCCTGATGTGGACGTCGAACGTGCCGAGCAGCGCGGCGCCGGGCGCGCCGAGCCCGAGCCCGGCACCGGGTGCACCGCCGGCCCCGGCCCACACCTAATCCGGCTTGCGGGTATCTCCCCGTGTCGCATGCGACGCGGGGAGTTCCGCTTTTGCGGCCGGGTGTTGCGTCATGCGGGAACGAATCGGGTACACCGTACCCATGAGTAACCCGGATCACAGGCCAGCCGAAGTACGCGAACAGGCGCAACGGAACGCCGAGCGGGCGCGGGCGGCGATGGAGGATAGGCGCAGCGGCCAGGGCGGCGGATTGAGCGGCTGGGTCGCCGAGCGCGCCGGCAGGTGGGACCTCAGCGGCCAGGACGAGACCACCCTACAGCGGCAGAAGTATCTGTGGAATGTGCTGGTGGACTACTGGTTTCGCATGGAGGTCGATGGCTGGGAAAACATTCCGGAGCCGCCGGTTCTGCTGGTGGGGATCCACTCCGGCGCTCCCTTCGTCTGGGATGCCTGGACGGTCGGTCTGCAATGGTGGCGGCGTTTCGGGCAGGAACGTCCACTGCACGGCACGGCCCATGACGCGTTGATGGCGATTCCGGTGATCGGCCGGTACTTCCGGTCGATGGGTGTGCTTCCGGCCGCCCCGGACGCCATCGCCACCGCGCTGGCCGAAGGGCGCGACGTCGCGCTGTGGCCGGGTGGGGAAGTGGACTCCCTGCGCCCGTGGATCGAGCGCGACCAGGCCAACCTGGCGGGCCGAAAGGGCTTCGTGAAGATGGCGATTCGGGCCGGCGTGCCCGTCGTGCCGATGGCGACGGTGGGCGGTGCCGACGCCATGCCCGTACTGATCCGGGGTGACAAGCTGTCGAAGGCCTTGCGGCTGGACCGCGTGCTGCGGCTCAAAGTGTTCCCCTTGGCGATCTCGCTGCCGTGGGGGATCGCACCGGCGGCGCTTCCGCAGCTGCCGCTACCGGCCAAGATCAGAACCCGGTTCATGCCCGCCGTGGAGCTTGACCACGATCCGGCCCGGGCGGAGGACGAAGCGTACGTCGACCGCAAGTACAGCGAGATCCAGGACGCCATCCAGGACGGCATGGACGCGCTCGCGCGCAAGCGCGCCTTCCCGCTCTTCGGCTGACCTATCCCTGAAGTCCTTCTCGGACAGGGCGATTCGGGCTCACTGTCTCACTGCGCGACCGGATCCCAGGCGGAGTCCGTCGGCGCGAGTGTCAGCGTCGGCTCGCTGACGATCCATTCCGGCTGGGGTGGGGTCTTGGCCATATAGCCGACGCCTCGGACGGTGTTCACCATCGATTGATGTCGGGGCCCGAGCTTGGCGCGCAGCCGGCGGACGTGGACGTCCACCGAACGGACCCGGCCGTTGCTGTCATAGCCCCACGCCTCGTGCATCAGGCGGGTCCGGGTGAATGGCCGACCGGCGTGCTGCACAAGGAAACTCAGCAGTTTGAACTCGGTCAGCGTCAGACCCAGGTCCTTGCCTTCCAGCGACCCGGTGAGACTGGTCGGATGTAAGAGCAGGGCGCCGAACCGCAAACAGCCGTTGATTGCGCTGCGCCGCAACGCAATCGCCCGCCGCAGCCGCTCCTGCAGCTCGTCGGGGTCGGTTCCCGGGGGCATGACATCGTCGACGTTCCAGTCCACGTCTGGCGGTACATCGTCGGCCGGCGCCGCGAGCGCCACCACCGCGGTGGCGGGGGCATCAGCGGTCAGGCGCCGGCAGGCCGCCGCCGCCGCCGCGAGGTTGCCGCGAGCGTCGACGATGGCGACGTCGCCGACATCGGCCGGCCCTTGGCCGTCACTCGTAAGGGGCGCGCGCCGCATGATTCGCGCGAACGAAGTCAGGGGTGGCAGGGCGCGCTCGAAGTCGTCCGCGTCGGTGAGCAGTAAAACGTCCAACGACATCTCCCGAAAAGGTGGGTCCGCTGTTATCCCCGGCCCGTCGGCATCTCCTGGCGAGATGTCAGCCAGCGCAGCGGTGAGTACCCACTCGCGGCAAAACTATGCAACCGATTGTGTGGCGCCCGCGGGCCGCGTCGGCCCGGCTAGCCGGGCGCGAGCGCCTGACCCAGAAAAGTCGATGGGCCCGGTCCGTTTTCACAGACCGGACCCATCCTCCCAGCGAGCTACTGATTGGCCTTTTGGCGCTGCTCAGCGGCCTCGGCGCCGCCGCGGGCCGCCTCGGCCTCGGCTTCCTTCTTCGCCGCGTCGCGCTGTGCCTCCGCCTTGTCCTGCTGGGCCTGGCCCTCGCGGGTGAGGTCGTCTTGACCCGTCACCGCACCAACGGCCTCCTTCGCCTTGCCCTTGACGTCCTCGACGACGCCCTTGACGGCTTCAGCAGGTCCCGAGTTGTTGTCCGCCATGGATCAGTTCCTCCTTGTAGGCGTACCTGAGCGATTCGCGCTCAACACCGATCGCCGACGCGATCGGTCCGGTCATACGGCGAGGTGAGTCCTTGTTTCTCAAGACCGTGAATTCCCGCCGCGATGGTCCGGATTCCCCACGACGGTCATCGCTCAAACATCCGTGGCGATAACCCGCCGACGCGCGGCGCCGCCCGCGCGTCACCTGGGCCGATCGCGGCGAAATGTCGTCCGCTTCGCCAACTCTGCGCATAACGCACCCCACCGGGGCCGGCTTGTGCTGCGATGAGGCAGGATGTGAAATGCCGTTCCGGAGGAGTTAACCCGGGATGGCACTCTCATGCGAGGAGCCTGATGACGGAGTCCAGGGAGCCCCAAGCCGCCGGCGCGGCGGCCCCGAAGCCGGAAAATGGATCAGCTGCCGGGCAGCCGCGGACGCGGCCCAAGTACTCCAGGGTGTTGCTCAAGCTTGGCGGCGAGATGTTCGGCGGTGGCCAGGTCGGGCTGGACCCCGATGTCGTGGCGCGGGTCGCCCGCCAGATCGCCGAGGTGGTTCGCGACGGTGTCCAAGTCGCGGTCGTGATCGGTGGCGGCAACTTCTTCCGCGGCGCGCAATTGCAGCAGCGCGGCATGGAACGCACCCGCTCGGACTACATGGGCATGCTCGGCACGGTGATGAACAGCCTGGCGCTGCAAGACTTCCTGGAAAAGGAAGGCATCGTCACGCGCGTCCAAACGGCGATCACCATGGGGCAGGTCGCCGAGCCGTATCTGCCGTTGCGCGCCGTCCGTCACCTCGAGAAGGGCCGGGTGGTGATCTTCGGGGCCGGCATGGGGTTGCCCTACTTCTCCACTGACACCACGGCCGCGCAGCGGGCACTGGAGATCGGGGCGGAAGTGGTCTTGATGGCCAAGGCGGTCGACGGGGTGTTCTCAGCGGACCCGCGGCAGAATCCGCACGCCGAGCTGATCGCCGCGATCAGCCATCGCGAGGTCATCGACCGGGGGCTTCGAGTGGCCGACGCCACGGCGTTCAGCCTGTGCATGGACAATGGCATGCCGATCCTGGTGTTCAACCTGCTGACCAATGGGAATATCGCCCGCGCGGTCGCCGGTGAGAAAATCGGGACACTGGTCACCACCTGAGGGGAAGAGCGAACGATGATTGACGAGGCTCTCTTCGACGCCGAAGAGAAAATGGAGAAGGCCGTAGCGGTGGCCCGCGACGACTTGTCAACCATCCGGACCGGCCGCGCCAACCCCGGCATGTTCTCCCGGATTGTCATCGACTACTACGGCGCCACCACCCCGATCACGCAATTGGCCAGCATCAACGTGCCCGAGGCGCGGCTCGTCGTGATCAAGCCGTACGAGACCGGTCAGCTCGGCGCGATCGAGACGGCGATCCGCAACTCCGATCTGGGCGTCAACCCGACCAACGACGGCACCCTCATCCGGGTGGCGGTGCCGCAACTCACCGAGGAGCGGCGTCGGGAGCTGGTCAAACAGGCCAAGGGCAAAGGGGAAGACGCCAAGGTGTCGGTGCGCAACATCCGCCGCAAGGCGATGGAAGAGCTACACCGCATCCGCAAGGACGGCGAGGCCGGTGAGGACGAGGTCGGGCGGGCGGAAAAAGACCTCGACAAGACCACGCACCAGTACATCACCCAGATCGAAGACCTGGTCAAGCACAAAGAAGGCGAGCTGCTGGAGGTCTAGCGGCCGCTCAGCAGCTAAGTTCACCCAGGTCCGTGGCAACCACCGGCGCAGCCAGCCCGCCCGACGAGCCGGGGCATGAGGGCAAGAAGGTCATGCCGCAGCCGGCCAAGAAGACGTCCCGCGCGGGACGCGACCTGCGCGCCGCCATCGCGGTGGGCGCCGGCATCGGCGGCGTGCTCATCGTGACGCTGATCTTCGCGCCCCGCTTCTGGGTCCCCATCGTCGCGCTGGCGATCATGGTCGCGACCCATGAGGTGGTGCGACGGCTGCGCGAGGCCGGGTACGTCATCCCGCTCATCCCGCTGCTGATCGGCGGTCAGGTGACGGTCTGGCTGACGTGGCCGTTTCACGCCGCCGGCGCCCTGGCCGGCTTCGGCGGCACCGTGGTGGTGTGCAACGTCTGGCGGCTGTTCATGCAGGACAACAGCAAGCGGCCCGAGCCGTTCGCCGGGTCTCCGTCGGCCAACTACCTGCGTGACGCGTCGGCGACGGTGTTCCTGGCCGCTTGGGTGCCCCTGTTCGCGTCCTTCGGCGCCCTGCTGGTGTACCCGAAGGACGGCGCGGGCCGGGTGTTCTGCCTGATGGTCACCGTGGTCGCCTCCGACGTGGGCGGCTACGCGGTCGGCGTGCTGCTCGGCAAGCACCCGATGGTTCCGGCCATCAGCCCGAAGAAGTCGTGGGAGGGGTTCGCCGGTTCGCTCTTCTTCGGGATCACCGCGGCCGTCCTGACGGCGACGTTCCTGGCCGGCAAACCGCCCTGGATCGGGGCGCTGCTGGGGGTGATCCTGGTGCTCACGTGCACGCTCGGCGATCT
>NZ_LZKF01000081.1:0-37304 GCF_001672665.1 Mycobacterium sp. E2238
CCGCACGCCGGAAAGGTTGTCCCGCACCGGAATTACCACGGTGACGTCGTGGTGCGACGGGCCACCCGCCGGCCGCGGATGTGCCACCGTGGCGTCCAGCAGGGTGCGGGCCAGCTGGGCGCTGACGTCGTCGCGGACCTTCAGCCGTCCGTCGCACAGCATGTCCTGCGCGGCCGGCGCCAGCTTCAGCAGCCGGGTCGGCGAGCCACCGAGCAGCGCCGAGCCATCGCCGAGCACCCGCACCCGACGATCGACCTGGACGGCGAAGCCATCCGGTAGCCGGGCCGCCGTCATGTCAGCATCCCGTCGGGCCCGGGCGACCACCGGGTCACTCGCCGGACAGCACCGTCGACCATCTCGGCGAGGATGCGCTTGCCCTCGGCGGCGGTCGCGGTGGTCGGGTCCCCCAGCACGCCCACGGGGCTGACCGCCGCGACTCCCCCGCGCCGCATGGACGGGAGTAATTCCGGCAGCGGTGCCCGGTTGCCGGTGAGCCACCGGTCGGTCAGCACGTCACCCGGCGAGATGTGCAGCAACAGCGAGGTTTCGGTGTGCCCGGCGTGAGCATCGCCGCCGCCGGCCACGCAAGGGCACCAGCCGGCGTCGCGGCCCTCGGCCCGCAGCCGGGCCACCGCCGCGGTCAGCGCCGCGACGTTGCCGCCATGGCCGTTGATGAAGACCAGGCGGTTGGCCCAGCTGGCGGCCGACCGGCCGTACTCCACCAGCAGGGTCGTCAGGGCTTCGGTGCCGATGGATATCGTTCCGGCGAAACTCTGGTGCTCGCCGCTGGCCCCGTAGGCGATGGCCGGCGCCAGCAACCACACGGGCCCGAGGCGCGCTTCGAGACCGGCCCGGGCCCCGCGGGCGACCGCGGTGGCGATCCGGGTGTCGGTGTCCAATGGCAGGTGCGGACCGTGCTGTTCGGTCGACCCCAGCGGGATCAATATCGACGGCGAGCTACCCGATAGCTGGCTTGACGTCGCCATCGCCAATTCGCCGAGTACGGGCACTCGGTGATGGTAGGACGAATTCACCTGGCGTGCACCAATTGTTGTCTGTTGAAAACTATTTTTTTCTGACCGGTTCATCAGGGGTTCGATATTTGTGCTCGTTCGTCACGGATACCCCGCGTGTACCACCGTTTCAAGGCCGGCGAGCATTCTGGACAAATTTGCCCGGGATATCGGTGATTAGCTGATCAGGCGCGCCCGGCGGACGGGACACCCAGCGCCCGGGTGAAGCCGGGCGGCACCAGGATGTCGTCCGGGCCGAGGTCGTGGACGCTGGCGTGGCCCAGACCCATCAGCGCCGAGTCGATCCCCCCATGCAGGATGTCGAGCACGTTCTCCACGCCCGCCTGGCCGGCGGCGGCGAGGCCCCACAGGTAGGCGCGGCCGATCATCACCGCGCGCGCCCCGAGCGCCACGGCCTTCACGACGTCGCTGCCGCGGCGGATGCCCCCGTCGAGCAGCACCTCGACCTGATCGCCGACCGCGGCGGCCACCGCTGGCAGGGCGCGGATGGAGGCCGGCGTGCCGTCGAGGTTGTTACCTCCGTGGTTCGACACCGAAATCGCCGAAACCCCGGCATCCACAGCCCTTTTCGCGTCATCGACACGCATCACGCCCTTGAGCATGAAGGGGCCGCCCCACAGCTCGCGTAGCCAGGCGATGTCTTCCCACGTCGGGGGCGGCGTACCCATCCACTCGCCGTAGGCGGCAAAGAAGGGCGGGCCGGGCTCACCGCGACGCCCCTGGTTGGGCACCCGCAAGTCCGGCGGGCGCAGCGTCTTGCCGTATTTCCACAGCCAGCGGGGCTTGAAGACCGCTTCCGGAGACTGCCGCAGGACGGTCCGCAGGTTCATCGCTTCGGGGATCTGGGGGCTACCCCAGTCGCGCCCGTGCGAGAACGACCAGTCGGTGGTGACGATCAAACCGACCGCCCCGGCCTGGCGCGCCCGTTCCACCCGCTCGGCGATCGCGTCACGCCCGCCCAGCCAGTACACCTGGAAGAAGATCTTGGGGTTGGCGCCGATGACCTCCTCGATCGGTTTGCTGGCGAAGGAGGACAGGCCCATCGCCGTCCCCCGCGCCGCCGCGGCCCGCGCGACCGCGACCTCACCGTCCGGATCGACCGCCTGGACACCGGTTGGCGAAATCAGCACCGGCATCGAAATATCTTGTCCCATCACGGTAGTCGATAGGTCGCGCTTTTCCTGCGCACCCACCACGTGCGGGGCGAATCCGAGTTCACCGAACGCCGCGACGTTATCGGAGACGGTGACGCCCTTTTCGCTGCCCGCAAGCAGCGCCGAGTAAACGGATTTCGGCAGCCGCCGCTTCGCGCGCTGCTGCGCGATGGCGACGGTTTCGAACCATTGGCCGGCCATGATCACACGGGGCTTTCGTTGCACAGCCGCGCGGGTGGCCGGGACAGTTTCAGGAGTACGGGGCCGCCGGACTTCCGGGAATGGTCGGCGCGGGGGCGCGGCGTCTCGCGCCGGCGGGCCAGCGCCGACGCGCTGTGGCCCTGGACGCATTCGGGATCCGGCCCGTCCATCGGCAGGCCGGTGAAGAACTTGGCCGCCATGCAGCCGCCCCGGCAGGCGTCGTAGTGATCGCAGCTGCCGCAGGCGCCCGCGGACTGCGGTTCGCGGAGCTCACGGAACAGCGGTGCGTTCTTCCAGACGTTGTCGAATCCCCCGTCGGTCAACACGTTTCCGGCCAGGAAGCGGTCGTGGATGGCGAACGGGCACGCATACACGTCGCCCACCGGGTCGATCAGGCACACCACCCGGCCGGCGCCGCACATGTTCAGGCCGGCCAGCGCGCCCGAGGAGCCCAGCGGCGACAGATGGAAGAAGGAGTCGCCGGTGAGCACCCGCTCCCCCTTGGCCACCAGCCAGTCATACAGCTGCACCTGCTGCTCGGCGGTGGGGTGCAGGTCCTCCCAGACGTCCGCGCCCCGGCCCGAGGGACGCAGCCGGGTGATCCGCAGGGTGGCGCCGTAACGGCTTGCCAGCGCGGCGAATTCGTCGAGCTGGTCGACGTTGTGCCGAGTGACCACGACGGAGATCTTCGCGTCGGCGAAGCCGGCGTCCGCGAGGTTCTCCAGCGCGCGCACGGCCATGTCGAAGGATCCCGGGCCCCGGACCGCGTCGTTGACCTCCGCGGTGGCCCCGTCGAGCGAGATCTGGACATCCACGTAGTCGCTGGCCGCCAGCCGGGCGGCGACCTCTTCGGTGATGCGGACCCCGTTGGTGGAGAACTTCACCCCGACGTGGTGCGCGGTGGCGTAGTCGACCAGCTCCCAGAAGTCCGGGCGCACGGTGGGCTCCCCGCCGCCGATGTTGACGTAGAACACCTGCATGCGTTCGAGCTCGTCGATGATGTCCATGCATTGCCGGGTGGACAGCTCCCGCGGGTCCCGTTTACCCGAGGACGAGAGGCAGTGCACGCACGCCAAGTTGCAGGCGTACGTCAGCTCCCACGTCAGGCAGATGGGCGCATCCAGCCCGCTCTCGAACTGCTCGATGAGCCGCGGCACTCTGGCCAGTCCGGCGGTCATGGAACCTCCTGAGGTACCAACATCTTCGAATCGGCCAACACGCCCAGCGCGTGCAAGTACGGCGCCTCACCCGAGTCGTCCACACCCGCCGCTCGGCAGGCGGAGTGCACATCGGGATGGTCGGCCAGCGACCGCACCACCGTCAGAATGGTGCGGTTCTTGAGAAAGGACAGCTTGCGGGTGCCGAAGTGGTAGAGCAGCGCCCCGAACGGTTCGGGGCGGACCGCCACCTGTGGGTGCAACCGCCAGCCGCGGTCGGGGTCGAACACGCGGGTCAGTAGACCCCGCACATGCCGTCGATGGACACCTCTTCGACCAGGATCTCGGCGACGAGCTGGGTTTCGGTCTCGGTTTCGTGGTCCACGGGTCATTGCCTTTCGTCGGTTCTTGACAACGATGGGGATCGAGTCACAAGCTTCGTCAGAATATGGCATCGAGTGCCGAAATGGAAGGGCGGGGTGTCATGGTGCCGCAGCCACGGGTGGGCCGTCGCCGCTCGACGACTCCGCACCAGATCACCGACGTGGCCATCGAACTGTTCAGCGCCCGCGGCTTCGCCGAGGTCAGTGTCGACGACGTCGCGCAGGCCGCGGGCATCTCGCGGCGGACGCTGTTTCGCTACTACGCATCCAAGAACGCCATCCCCTGGGGCGACTTCGACACCCACCTCGCGCACCTGCGCGACTTGCTCGACAACGTCGATCCGCGGGTGCCGCTGGGCCAGGCCCTGCGCGATGCGCTGTTGGCGTTCAACACCTTTGACGAGTCCGAGACCGCACGGCACCGCCAGCGCATGCGGGTGATCCTGCAGACGGCCGAACTGCAGGCCTATTCGATGACGATGTACGCGGGCTGGCGGGAGGTGATCGCCGATTTCGTGGCCCGCCGGTCGGACCGCAAGACGACCGACCTGGCGCCCCAAACCGCCGCCTGGACCATGCTCGCGGTGGCGCTGTCGGCCTACGAGCACTGGCTGGGTGACGAGTCCGTTCCACTCCCGACCGCGCTGGGCAACGCGTTTGACGTTGTCGGCGCCGGACTGGACAGGCTGGATCGGTGACCGGCGACCACCTGCTGCACACCCTGCGCGCGCAGGGGCGGTTCTGTGCCGGCTCGGGCTCACCGATGTATGGGGAGCTTTTCGAGCTGGTGGCCAGCGACGTCGCCGCCGACGGCGTCTTCGCCGCCATCTTGTCCGGGCACGAGGACGCCCCGTCGCGCCTTGCGGTGCCGCTGCGACTGCTCGGCGGCCTGCACCGATTGGTGCTCGACGGCCGGGCGGCGCACCTGCGCCGCTGGTACCCCAGCACCGGCGGCAGCTGGGACGCCGAGTCGTCGTGGCCGGAGATCAAGGACGTCGCGGCCACCCACTCCGAGGCGCTGCGGGCGGCGTTGCGGCAACCGCCCCAGACCAACGAGGTCGGCCGGTCCGCCGCGCTGATCGGTGGCCTGTTAGGCGTCAACCGTGAATTCGACCTGCCGATAAGGCTTTTCGAGATCGGATCAAGCGCGGGGCTGAACCTGCGCGGGGATCATTACGGTTACCGCTTCGCCGGCGGCCAGTGGGGACCGGGTGATTCGCCGGTGATTATCGAGGACGCGTGGCGCGGCGCGCTGCCGCACGGCCGGGTGCGGATCGTCGAGCGGCGCGGCTATGACATCGCACCCATCGACGTCACCGGGGCCGACGGGGAGCTCACCGTGTTGAGCTACGTGTGGCCCGATCAGAGCGCCCGGCTCGAGCGGCTGCGCGGCGCCATCGAGGTCGCCAGGCGGGTGCCGGCCGGGCTGGAGCGCCAGACGGCCGCCGACGCGGTCGCCGGCCTGACGCTGGCCGCGGGCGCGCTGACGGTGCTGTGGCATTCCATCACCTGGCAATACCTGTCCGACGACGAGCGGGAGACCGTCCGCGCGCGCGTTCGCGCGCTGGGCGAGCAGGCGGATGAACGGTCGCCGTTCGTCCACCTCACCCTGGAGCCGGCGCGTGACCGGCCCGACTCACCGATCCGGTTCTTGGTGCGGGCGCGCCGCTGGCCGGGCGGCGACCTCGAGATTCTCGGCGAATGCCATCCGCATGGCCCGCCGGTGCGCTGGCTGTGAGCCGCCGGACGGGCGAAAACGGCTGTAGCCCAACGCCTTTACCCGCCGAAGTCAGCCCAGCACGTCCGAGATGGGCGCACCGGCGGCGATCTTGGCGCGCACCTTCATGACCTTGCCGGGCATCCCGCCGCCCACCACCCCGACCAGCACGCCGTCGCGCTCGTAATACGCCAGGAACTTGCGGCCGTCGTCTTCGACGAGGTGGACGGAGTCGGTGGCCTCGGGCTCTCCGAGGCACTGGATCTTGACGTCGTACTGGTCGCTCCAGAAGTACGGGACGACCACCGCCGACGACACGTCCCGTCCCAGCATCGCGGGCACCACCACGCGGGTCTGGTCGGCGACGTTGCTCCAATGTTCCACGCGCGCTTGATGTCCCGTCGCGTCGCGCCAGGAGGCGACGTCACCGAGCGCCCACACGTTCGGTGCGCTGGTCCGTCCGGCCTCGTCGCAGAGCACGCCGTTGTCGACCGCGATGCCGCTGCCCTCGAGCCAGCCCGTGGCGGGGCGGGATCCGATGCCGATGACCACCAGGTCCGCGGCGAGCTCGGTACCGTCGGTCAGCACCACCGTGTCCACCCGCTCGTCGCCGCGCACTTCGGCCACTCCGACACCGAGGCGCACGTCGACCCCCTCCGCGCGGTGCAGGCGCGCGACGAGCTCGCCGATCCGCTCGCCGAGCACGGATGCCAGGGGCGTCGGCTGCGGCTCAACCAACACGACGTCCACCCCGAGGCTCCGTAGGCTGGCCGCCACCTCACAGCCGATGAAGCCGGCGCCGACGATGACGGCGCGCTGGCACGCGGACGCGTGCTCACGCAGCGCCATGCTCTCGTCGAACGTGCGCAGCACCCTGATGCCCTCGAGATCCGGCAGCGTCGGGATGCGCCGCGGCACCAGGCCGGTCGCGATGACCAGTTCGTCGTAGCCGATCACGGACCCGTCGGCCAGCGTCACCGTCTGCGCCGCGGTGTCCAGGCTGGTGGCGGCCGCACCCAGCCGCAGGGTGATGTCGTTCTCGTCGTACCACTCGCGCGGTTTGAGGGCCACGTCGTCGACCTCTTTGCGCAGCACCTCTTTTGACAACGGCGGGCGATCGTAGGGCACGTGCACCTCGTCGCTGACGATCGTGACGCGGCCGGCATACTCGGATCGCCGGAGCTGCTCGGCGGTCCGGGCGGCGGCCAGACCGCCACCGACGATCACTATTCCTTTGCTAGCGGTCACGTGGAGTTCATACCACGATCGCCGGTCAATACTTCAAGGCGCCCTTGTCCACGGGGACCTGCGTGCCGGTCACCGTACCCGCCCCGTCGCCGGCGAGCCAGGCCACGACATCGGCCACCTCGTCGGGTGCCATGAAGCCGTTGGGCTGCAACGGCATCGGGGGGAAGCTGTGCACGAAGCTGGGATGGCGGGCAAATATCTCCATCATCGCCTCCGGCTCGATCATCGGGGTGTCGACCGAGTAGGGGTGGATGGAGTTGACCCGGATGTTGTATTCGCCGAGCTCGATGGCGAGGGTGTTGGTCAGCGCGGTGAGTCCGTGCTTGCTGGCCGAGTAATGCCCGTTGCCCGGAGTGGCTTTCAGCCCCGCCGACGAGCTGACCACCACGATCGAACCCCCGTTGCCGGCTTCGATCATGGCGGGCACGGTGGCGCGCAGCGTGCGCCAGGTGCCGGTCAGGTTGACCCCGATCACCGTGTCCCACTGCTCGTCGGTCAGCTCCCAAAGCCGGCCCCAACTCAGGACTCCCGCGTTGGCCACCACGATGTCGAGCCGCCCGAATTGTTCGACGCCGTCGGCCACCAGTTGGCGCAGTGCGGCGTCGTCCCGGATGTCGGCTTCGCGGGCCAACACCTTGCGGCCCTCGGCTTCCACCAGGCGGACGGTCTCGGCGAGGTCCTCCGGCGTCGCGGGCGGGTAGGTCAGGCTCTTCGACGCCGGGGCGCAGATGTCGAGCGCGATGATGTCGGCGCCCTCCCGGGCCAGCCGCACCGCGTGCGAACGGCCCTGGGCGCGGGCGGCGCCGGTAATGAAAGCCACCCGCCCCTGCAGTGATCCAGTCACGGAGTCAGGCTAGCAGCGGAACTGAAACCTGTTCTAAGTCGCCCGCCGATCAGATTTCGGAGATGATCTGGGCCCGCCGGCTGTTGTACTCCTCGTCGGTCAGCGCGCCGCTGGCGCGTAACGTCTCGAGCTCCTGGAGCCGCTGAGCGATCGACGGTTGCGGGGGCGTCACCACCGGTGCCGGCCCCGCGGCGGCGGCAGGCTGGGCGGCCTGCGCGGCGGGCGCCTGTTGTTCGGCGGCGCGGCGCACCACCGCCTGAACCTGCTGGCGCAGCGCCGGATTCGACCGGATGTCGACCATCCGGTTGAGCGGAACGTCGTTGGCCTTGAGGATCTGCAGGATCTCCATCAACGGGCCGGCCTGCCCGCTCAGGTCGTAGGTCCTGTTGTCCTCGGCCACGGTGAATTGCGCCGGCACCAGGCCGTTGACCAACGCGCTTCGCTCCCAGTCGATTCGGTATTCGTTGGTGGTGGGGTTGACCAGCACCACCACTTTGCGGGCGCTGAGGTTGCCGAGCCGGGTCACGCTCGCGATCACCCGGTCCTCGCTGTCGAACGGCAGGACCCCTGGCCCGGAGATGTGCAGGTGCACCTTGACCACCTGCTGGTTGTTGATCCACGTCCCCGTCTCGGTGACACCGGTGATCTGAGCGAGCGCCAGCACCCCGTTCTGTTCCAGCTCCGCGTTCTTGGCCGAGGACTTCGCCCCGTAGTTGGCCAACGCGAGCGCGATCAGCACGTCGGCCACGGTGATGAGCAGTCCGACGTAGAACATCCATTGCAGCAGGCTGCCGAGCCCGAGGGTGAAGTAGACGATCAAGAAAATCGGGCCGACCAGGCCGCCGCACAGCAAAACCACCAACTGTGCCTTCAGGTAGCGCGCCAACACGAGTTCTCCTTACCCTTGCTGGGATTTTGGGTGTCAGGTTAGCTCTCGCGCTGTCGCGGCGCGCGCCATACACGCAAACCGGACGGGCGTCAGTCCACCTTGGGTATGAGCGTCGGCGCCGGGCGCGCCGAAGACTCCGCCGACGTCGGAGCGGTGGGCGAATGAGCCGACACCATCTTCACCGGCGTGCCGGTCGATACCGGCATCGCCGGGGCCGCGGCCGCCTGCGGCGTCTCCACCTGCGCCGGGGTCGAGGCGAGCGGATTGACCGGCGCCGGCGCACTAGCCGCGGGCTGTGCGGTGGCCGGGCCGTAGGCGGGAGTCACCATCCGCACCGGCGTCGCCGATGTGGTGGCCGGGGCCGCCACCGCCGCAGGCCCGGTGGTAACCGCGGCTGCCGTTTGACTGACCGGTGCCTGCGCGCCGGCGATCGCCGAGGCCGGCGCGACCGCCGACATCAGGGGTGCGGCCGGTACGCCCGGCGCCGAACCACCCGCGGCCGACGCCGCGGGCAGCTGCGCCGCGACCGACGCGGGGGCCGCCGCCGACTGCAGGGGCGTGGTGTTGGCGGCCTCGGTGGCGAGGTACTGCGCCGCGCCGCCGTTCATCAGCTGCACGAACTGGTTGTGAAACGCCGCGGCTTGAGCGCTGAGCGCCTGGTAGACCTGGGAATGCGCGTCGAACAGCGACGCGATCCCGGCCGACACCTCGTCGGCACCCGGTGCCAGCACGCTCGACGTCGGTCCCAGCGCCATCGAGTTCGCCGAAGTGATCGTCCAGCCGATCCTGGCTAGATCCGACGCCGCGGCGGCGACGTACTCGGGCGTCGCGAATACGAAGGACATCCGAACCTCCCGGCCCTTTCTCCCCCGACTCCCTTGTCCCGGAATCGTAGCGGAATCGTCAACAGCCGGCCCGGTAAAACGCGTAAAGCCCGGACCGCCGAAATCGGCAGCCCGGGCTCTACGGCGAACTGGACCTACTTGATGATCTTGACGACCCGGCCGGCGCCGACGGTGCGGCCACCCTCGCGGATCGCGAACCGCAGACCGTCGTCCATGGCGACGGGCTGGATCAGCTTGACCGAGATGTTGGTGTTGTCGCCGGGCATCACCATTTCGGTGCCCTCCGGCAGCGTCACCACGCCGGTCACGTCGGTGGTGCGGAAGTAGAACTGCGGACGGTAGTTGTTGAAGAACGGCGTGTGCCGGCCGCCCTCGTCCTTGGACAGGATGTAGACGCTGCCCTCGAACTCGGTGTGCGGCGTGGTGGTGCCGGGCTTCACGACGACCTGACCGCGCTCGACGTCCTCGCGCTTGATACCACGCAGCAGCAGCCCGACGTTGTCGCCGGCCTGTCCCTGGTCAAGCAGCTTGCGGAACATCTCCACACCGGTGACGGTGGTCTTGGTGCTGGTCGGCTTGATACCGACGATCTCGACTTCCTCGTTCACGTTGATCACGCCGCGCTCGACACGACCGGTGACCACGGTGCCACGACCGGTGATGGTGAACACGTCCTCCACCGGCATCAGGAACGGCTTCTCGGTCTCACGGACCGGGTCCGGGATCGACTCGTCGACGGCCTCCATCAGCTGCTCGACCGACTCGACCCACTTGGCGTCGCCCTCGAGCGCCTTCAGCGCCGAGACCCGAACCACCGGGGCGTCCTCGTCGAACTCCTGGGCGGCCAGCAGCTCGCGGACCTCCATTTCGACGAGCTCCAGCAGCTCCTCGTCGTCGACCATGTCGGCCTTGTTGAGGGCGACCAGGATGTAGGGCACCCCGACCTGACGCGCGAGCAGCACGTGCTCACGGGTCTGCGGCATCGGGCCGTCAGTGGCGGCAACCACCAGGATCGCGCCGTCCATCTGGGCCGCACCGGTGATCATGTTCTTGATGTAGTCGGCGTGACCCGGGGCGTCGACGTGGGCATAGTGCCGCTTGTCGGTCTGGTACTCCACGTGGGAGATGTTGATCGTGATACCGCGCTGACGCTCCTCGGGAGCGTTGTCGATCTGGTCGAACGCGCGGGACTCGTTCAGGTCCGGGTACTTGTCGTGCAGAACCTTGGTGATAGCCGCGGTC
Organism: Mycobacterium sp. E2238; assembly: GCF_001672665.1. Taxonomy (NCBI): domain Bacteria; kingdom Bacillati; phylum Actinomycetota; class Actinomycetes; order Mycobacteriales; family Mycobacteriaceae; genus Mycobacterium; species Mycobacterium sp. E2238. The sequence continues at coordinate 10,715 of NZ_LZKF01000081.1, forward strand.
AGCGTCGTCTTGCCGTGGTCAACGTGACCGATGGTCCCAATGTTGACGTGCGGCTTCGTCCGCTCGAACTTCGCCTTCGCCACTTCGTTGTCCTCCTGGACTGTTGGTGCTCGTTAAAGCAGTGTTGGTGTTTTCAGTTGTGCCGCGCCCAAGGCTTTGCAATGACCCGGCAAGATTACTCCGCGTGCAGGTTTACTGACCCGTCGCCTTCGCGATGATCTCCTTCGACACGTTCGCCGGCACTTCGGCGTACGAGTCGAACACCATGGAGTAGTTCGCCCGGCCTTGGGTCTTGGACCTCAGGTCGCCGACGTAGCCGAACATCTCCGACAGCGGCACGTGCGCCTTGACGACGCGTGCACCGCTCCGCTCCTCCATGGCCTGGATCTGGCCACGGCGGGAGTTCAAGTCGCCGATCACGTCGCCCATGTAGTCCTCGGGCGTGGTGACCTCGACGGCCATGATCGGTTCCAGGATCACCGGCTGGGCTTGCTGCGCAGCCTTCTTCAGCACCTGCGAACCGGCGATCTTGAACGCCATCTCCGACGAGTCCACCTCGTGGAAGGCGCCATCGAGCAGCGTGACCTTCAGATTCACCAGCGGGTAGCCGGCCAGCACACCGTATTGCATGGCGTCCTGCGCACCGGCGTCCACCGACGGGATGTACTCCCGGGGGATGCGCCCACCGGTGACCTTGTTCTCGAACTCGTAGGTCGCACCGTCCTCGCCCGCGAACGGCTCGAGGTTGATGATCACCTTCGCGAACTGGCCGGAGCCACCCGTCTGCTTCTTGTGGGTGAACTCGACGTTGTTCGCGGCCCGCTTGATGGTCTCCTTGTAAGCCACCTGCGGCTTACCGACGTTGGCCTCGACCTTGAACTCCCGGCGCATGCGGTCCACCAGGATGTCCAGGTGCAGCTCGCCCATCCCGCCGATCACGGTCTGGCCGGTCTCCTGGTCCAGGTGCACCTTGAACGTCGGGTCCTCCTCGGCGAGCTTCTGGATCGACAGCGACAGCTTCTCCTGGTCGCTCTTCGTCTTGGGCTCGATGGCCACCTCGATGACCGGGTCGGGGAAGGTCATCGACTCCAGCACGACCTGGTCGTTCGGGTCGCTCAGGGTGTCGCCGGTGGTGGTGTCCTTCAGGCCGATCACCGCGTAGATGTGACCCGCCGAGGCGGTCTCCACCGGGTTCTCCTTGTTGGAGTGCATCTGGAACAGCTTGCCCAGCCGCTCCTTCTTGCCCTTCGTGGAGTTGATGACCTGGCTGCCGGAGTCGACCTTGCCCGAGTACACCCGGACGTAGGTGAGCTTGCCGAAGAACGGGTGCGTCGCGACCTTGAAGGCCAGCGCGGAGAACGGCTCGTCGGTCGACGGCTTGCGGATGACCTCGACGTCCTCCTTGCCCGGGGCGTGGCCGACGGCCGGCGGCACGTCCAGCGGCGAGGGCAGGTAGTCGATGACCGCGTCCAGCATGGGCTGCACGCCCTTGTTCTTGAACGCGCTGCCGCACAGCACCGGGTAGGCCTCCGAGCTGATGGTCAGCTTGCGGATGGCGCCCTTGATCTCCTCGACGGTGAGCTCCTCGCCGCCCAGGTACTTCTCCAGCAGCGCCTCGTCGGTCTCGGCGACGGCCTCCAGCAGCTTGGTGCGGTACTCGTCGGCCTTCTCCTGCAGGTCGGCGGGGATGTCGACGACGTCGTACTTCTCGCCGAGCTTGGCCTCGGCGCTCCACACCTTGGCCTTCATCTCGACCAGGTCGACGACGCCCTCGAAGTCGCCTTCGGAGCCGACCGGCAGCTGGATCGGGATGACGTTGGCGCCCAGGCGCTCTTCCATCGTGCGCACCGAGAAGTAGAAGTCGGCGCCGATCTTGTCCATCTTGTTGACGAAGCAGATCCGCGGGACGTCGTACTTGTCGGCCTGGCGCCACACCTGCTCGGACTGCGGCTCGACGCCCTCCTTGCCGTCGAAGACGGCGACGGCACCGTCGAGCACGCGCAGGCTGCGCTCCACCTCGACGGTGAAGTCGACGTGCCCGGGGGTGTCGATGATGTTGATCTGGTTGTCGTTCCAGAAGCAGGTGGTGGCCGCGGAGGTGATGGTGATTCCCCGCTCCTGCTCCTGCTCCATCCAGTCCATGGTGGCGGCGCCATCGTGGACCTCACCGATCTTGTAGCTGATACCGGTGTAGTAGAGGATGCGCTCGGTCGTCGTCGTCTTGCCGGCGTCGATGTGCGCCATGATGCCGATGTTGCGGACCTTGGTCAGGTCGGTCAGCACGTCCTTCTGTGCCACAGAAGTCTTCCCACTCTTTCGATTGCTTGGTTGCTGTCGTGTGCGCGCCGGCGACTATGCCGGCGTGATCACCAGCGATAGTGCGCGAAGGCGCGGTTTGCCTCGGCCATCTTGTGGGTGTCCTCGCGCCTCTTGACGGAGGCCCCCAGGCCGTTGCTGGCGTCCAGGATCTCGTTCGCCAGCCGCTCGACCATCGTCTTCTCCCGGCGCTGCCGCGAGAAGCTCACCAGCCAGCGCAGCGCCAGCGTGGTGGACCGGTCCGGACGGACCTCGACCGGCACCTGGTAGGTCGCACCGCCGACGCGGCGGCTGCGCACCTCCAGCGCGGGCTTGACGTTGTCGAGAGCGCGCTTGAGCGTGATCACCGGATCGGTGCCCGTCTTGTCGCGGGCGTTCTCGAGCGCACCATAAACAATGCGTTCGGCCAGCGATTTCTTCCCCTGCAGGAGAACTTTGTTCACCAGCTGGGTGACCAGCTGCGACCCGTAGACAGGGTCGTTGACCAACGGACGCTTCGGCGCGGGCCCCTTGCGCGGCATCAGCTCTTCTCCTTCTTCGCGCCGTAACGGCTGCGGGCCTGCTTGCGGTTCTTGACCCCCTGGGTGTCGAGCGAACCGCGGATGATCTTGTACCGCACGCCTGGCAGGTCCTTGACTCGGCCACCACGCACCAGCACCATCGAGTGCTCCTGCAGGTTGTGGCCCTCACCCGGGATGTAGGCGGTGACCTCGACCTGGCTCGTCAGCTTCACGCGCGCGACCTTCCGAAGGGCCGAGTTCGGCTTCTTCGGGGTGGTCGTGTACACGCGAGTGCATACGCCACGGCGCTGCGGGCTGCCCTTCAGGGCCGCGGTCTTGACCTTGGCGATCTTGTCGCGGCGACCCTTGCGGACCAGCTGCTGAATCGTTGGCATCTACCGGCTTTCTGTGTTCGTGTTATGCGTTTGTCGGCGGTTCTCAAGTCTTCGTACTGCAGTTATGTCCGGCCGCACTACCCCGCGGCCGGGTGTGTCGCACGCGCTGCGCACCGGAGAAAGATCCGATGCATCGTGGACATGCGAATTCGCCCGGCATCCACTTCCTTACGGTTAGGCGCCGCAAGCCGCCAGGCACGAGCCTCCACAATACCCGCCGCCGGTCTCGCAGGTCAAAGCGGCGGTTAACCGTGCGCGACGCGCCGCTCCATGCCTGCCGCCAGCCGCAGCACCATGTCCGAGAACAGCGCGTCGGTGTCGATGTCGTCCATGACACCGGTCATTTCCAGCAGCACGAAGCCGTGTAGCGCGGACCAGAACTCCAGGGCCGCGTGGAACGCCTCGTCGCCGTCGAGACCGTAGGAGGACAGCACCGAGATCACCGGCGCCGCGGCACCCCGGGTCGCCGCCGTGTACTCGGGGTCGTCGCCGCCCAGCGGCATCCGGGTGAAGGCCGAGTACCGGCCGGGGTGGTGATGGGCGTAGCTGCGGTACGCGCCCGCCATGACCAGCACCGCGTCGTCGCGGGCGCGGCCCTCGCCGACCCTGTTCAGCATCGTGATGATGTCGTCGATGACGCGGATCCGCACCGCGCGGCGCAGGTCCTCCAGGCTGTCGACGTGGTTGTACAGCGACGGCCCCTTGGTGCCCAGCTGCATCGCCAGCGCGTTGATGGTGAGGGCGTCCCAGCCTTCCCGGTCCAGGAAGGTGAGCGCGCCGTCGATGATGCCCTCGCGGCTCAGCTTCGCCGGGCGCGAGCCGGTTCTTCCCGCCCGCGGGCGCCCGGCCGCCGACGGCGTTTCCGGGTGAGCTGCCATGGCGAGGCCCTTCGCTTGCGATGATCGTGGTGCTTAACTAATGACTCTAGTTGACGCCGACCGCGAAACCGTTTCAGCCATGGCCGGATGGACGTAATCTCATCGAGCAGATCCACCGGTCAAAAAGGGGGCCCGCAGTGAACTGGACAACCGTCGCCGGGTCGCTGGCAACCTGTGTCATCACTGCCGCCGCGGCATCCGCTCCCCCGGCTCACGCGAAGAACGGCGACACCCACGTCATCGGGCAGGGCATCCAGCAGACGCTCGACTGCAACGACGCCACGCTGTTCGTCAACGGCTCCTTCAACAACGTCACCGCGCTGGGCAACTGCTACGCGGTCACGGTGATGGGCTCGTCCAACACCGTCGTCGCCGATTCGGTCTCGCACGACATCACCGTCTACGGCTACGACCAGACGGTGTTCTACCACAACGGCACGCCGTTCATCTGGGACCGCGGCCGCGAGTTGGGCATGACCAACCGGCTCCAGCAGGTGCCCGGCTGAACCCGGCACCACATCGCCACCCAAACCGAAGAGCATCCGAATCGAGGGGATCGAGAAACAATGTCCGCCCACATCTTTGACCGCCCCTCGGGGCTGACCGCGCTCGCCGTGGCGCCGGCCGTCGCAGCCATGCTGGTTGCAGGGTGCAGTTCGACGGCCAACCCGCCCGGCGGTGCCACGACCACGACAACGAAGAGCAGCACGACCACGACGAGCGCCGGGGCGGCCCCGACCACGGGGTCGAGCGGGGAGAGCACCACCGCGTCGGTCGAAATCGGCAATACGCTCAACTACGGCTCGATGGGCACCACCGCGACGCTTGACTGCGCCAGCGGCAAGTCGCTGAACGTGGGCGGTTCGAACAACACCCTGACGGTCACGGGCAGCTGCGCGACAGTAACCGTCGGCGGCACGGACAACAAGATCACCCTGGACAAGGTCGACACCCGCATCAGCGTGGTAGGGCTCAACAACACCATCACCTACAAAGACGGTGCGCCCAAGGTCGACAACCTGGGTTCCGGCAACACCATCACCAAGGGCGGCTAGCCGGCGAACGTAGCGCGCCTTGCCGTTGCGCTACAAAGGCTTTCATCTCCCGGTGCGGTGCGGCCGGGGCGCATGGCGCCGCTGCTTCTCTGGCACCCCGGTGTACGACCCGCATACCGCGCCGTCGAGGTGCCGCGGGCAGACCATGGGCATATGATTTTTGCCAGCAGAACGGAAGCCAGCCATGTTCACCGGTACCAGCAATCACGCCCGCGCACTGGTTGCGGCCATTGTGGTACTGACCGGCGTCGTGATGCTGCCGCACGGCGCGGCGGCGGCCGACCCCAACCCCGATGACCAGTTCTTGGCGCTGCTCAACCAAAAGCAAATCCCCGCCCTCGAGAACGTGCCGAGCCTCATCGCCACCGCCCACAGAATTTGCCGCCAACTCGATGGCGGCATGTCGGCGGACGGCGTCGTCGACGACATGCGGGAGAGGGCGTTCAATGCCAACGGGGCCGGCGGCCAATACCCACCCGACCGCGTCGCGCGCACCATTGCCCGGTTCATCTCCGCCGCAGTCGAGGCCTACTGCCCCAACAACCAACCGAAGATCGCTGCCCTGCAATCCATGGCGAATCCCCTGCCGGGCGCTGACGAACCGAATCTTCGGGAGCCGCGATCGGCCTTGCACGTGATCCCCGCGGGGGAAACCGGCCAGCCGGACCCGCCGCAGCTTCCGCCGCCCCCGCCGCCGACAGCACAGATCCTGACGCCACCCGCGCCGGTCGCGACGCCGTCTCCACGGCAACAACCGCCGCCACCCCCGGCGCAGGAGCCGCAACCGGGACCGCAACAGCAGGCGCCCGCTGCACCGGCGCCGGGCGGATCCCCCGGCGGCAGCGGCGCCGGCCCGGAGCCGCCCGCCCCGCCCACGCCACCCGGCAGGGTGCGGCTCGCACCGTAAGGGACCGGCTAGCCTGCGGGGGCCCCGTGCCGGCCGGCGCCGGCGGCGAACCGCCCGGCCCCCTCGTTCGCCTCGGCGGCGACGCGGGAGATGCTGGCGAACTCGAAGTCGATCGCCTCGGATTCCGTCCAGCCCCATTGATGTAGCGCGGAAAGCCGGTCGGATCGCAGGCACTGTTGGGGCAGCGCGGCCAGTTGGGCGGCCAGCTCCTCGGCCGCCTGCCGTGCCTGGCCCTTGGGCACGACGCGGTTGGCCAACCCCATCGCGAGCGCCTCGTCGGCTTTGACCCCGCGGCCGGTCAGGATCATGTCCAGCGCGCGGCTCTGCCCGATCAGCCGCGGCAGCCGCACGGTACCGCCGTCGATCAGCGGCACCCCCCAGCGCCGGCAGAACACCCCGAACACGGCGTCCTCCTCGGCCACCCGCAGGTCGCACCAGATGGCCAGCTCCAGCCCGCCCGCGACGGCGTAGCCGCTGACCGCGGCGATCACCGGTTTGGACAGCACCATGCGCGACGGGCCCATGGGGCCGGGACCGGTGCGGTGCACGGCGTTGGCGTCGGGGGTGTCGAAGGCCTTCAGATCCGCTCCGGCACAGAAGGTTCCGCCGTCGCCCCATAACACGGCAACCGACGCGGTGTCGTCGCGGTCGAATTCGTCGAACGCCGCGTACAGCGCCGCGGCGGTGGGGCCGTTGACCGCGTTGCGCGCCGCCGGGCGGTTCAGGATCACCGTCGTCACCGGGCCGTTGCGCTCGATACGCACCGGATCGCTCATTTTGCCTCCGTAAATAGTGGTTCCCGCCGCTCGAGCAACTCGGTGGCGAAGTCGTGGTAGGCCGCGCGCAGCCGGGCCCCGGGCCAGTCGTCCGGCAGCAGTTCGTCGGGCAGCACCGGGTCGGTGAGCAGGTGCCGCACCGTCGCCGCCGCGACCACGAAACGGCCGGGAATGTCTGGTGCGGTGGCCATCTCGTCGAGCAGCCGGTGGCCGGCGCGGGCCCAGGCCGGCAGGTCCCACAGCTGGGCGGCCAGCCGGGCGGGATCGTCGTCGCGGGCCCGCAGGACGTGCACGCGGGCATCGATCTCGGGATCGAGATCGATGCCCAGGTTGTCGGGTCGCATCCAGACGCCCTCGCGTAGTTCGCCGAAGCGCTTGCCGTGCAGGGCGTTTCGAAGGGCGGCCCGGGTCCGCGCGTCACCGCCCACGCTGGTCACGATCAGCGTGATCCACTCCCCGCGCCACGGCCGGACCCGCGGGTTGATGGCGTCGTCCTGCCGCCGCTGGCGGGCAAGTAGGCGATCCGAGAGCCGGTAGCCGTCGGCGGAGCGGATAAGGTCACCGGCGCCGACCATTCGGGTCAGCGCCACTCGCAGGGCCGTCTCTTTGATGCCGAAATCGGCGGTGAGTCTGACCAATTCGCTCGCACTGGCGCAGGCCGGGTGGGCCCCCAGCAGCACGCTGAGCACCACCGACCGGGCCGTCATGGTGGGCACGGTTTACACCTGTGACGCGCGGCGGCCGTAGTCACCGAAGGGTTCGTCGCGATGCCGCACCGCGTCGCGGAATCCGTGCTCCACGGCGTCGGCGACGAAGGCGTGACCTTCCGGGGTGTGCCGGGCAACGCCGTCGAACACGGTGCTGACCATCCTGCTGGTGGCCACACCCTGTTGCAGCAGAGCCGAATTCAGCGCGAGCTTGACCATCATCAGCTGGTTGACGGGCACCGCGGCGATCCGCTGCACGAGCCGTTCGGTGCGCTCGTCGAGGTCCGCCGGGTCCGGGGCCTCGACCGCCAGCCCCCACTCGGCCGCCTGCGCGCCGGTGATGCAATCACCGGTGAACAGCAGGCGCTTGGCGCGCTGGTCGCCGAGCCGGTGCGCCCACAGCCCGGCCGCCGGGACGCCCCACACCCGCGTGGGCGGGTAGCCGATCTTGGCGTCGGCGGCGGCGATCACCTGGTCGGCATGCAGCGCGATGTCGGTGCCCCCGGCCACGCAGTAACCGTGGATCTTGACCACCGTCGGCTTGTCGGCGTGCATCAGGCTGGAGAAGCCGCGCACGAATCGACTCATCATCTGGTAGTCGATCATCGGGTCCCACGGCTGGTCGGGTAAGTGGTTGACCGCCTGCGTCTTTCCGCTCAGCACGGTGCCCTCGTAGGCGCCGGTCCCGCCGGCCGAGCCGGTGCGGTCGGCATAGGCGCTCAGGTCGAACCCGGCGCAGAACCCCTCGCCGCGGCCCGACACCAGGATGACGTGCACGCCTGCGTCGAGGTCGGCGCGCTCGACCAGTGCCGAGAGCTCCAGCGGGGTGTCCGCGACGATCGCGTTGCCCTTCTCCGGGCGGTTGAAGGTGATCCGGGCAACCCGGTCGGTGACCTCGTAGGTCATGGTCTTCAGGTTGTCGAAGTCGACCGGCCTGATCGCGTGCGTCATCCCTTTACTAGAGCACGCTCGAGGATCGGGGCCAGATCGAGGCCGGCGGGCATGGTGCCGTAGGCCCCGCCCCACTGGCGGTCGAGCCGGGTGGTCAGGAAGGCCTCCGCGACGGCGGGGTGGCCGTGGCGGACCAGCAGCGAACCCTGCAGCGCCAGACAGATGTCCTCGGCCACCTTGCGGGCGCGGTGCGCGATGGTGTCCAGGTCGGTCAGGTCGTGGCGCAGCCGCTCGACGTGACCGCCGAGTCGCGGGTCCGCGCCGGCGCTTTCGGCCAGCTCGGTGAACAGCACATCGACGCACTCGGGCCGGGTGGCCATGGCGCGCAACGTGTCCAGCGCGCTGACGTTGCCCGAGCCCTCCCAGATGCCCATCAGAGGCGCCTCGCGGAACAGCCGCGGCATGCCCGAGTCCTCGACATAACCGTTGCCGCCCAGGCATTCCAGCGCCTCGGCGGCGTGCGGGGTGGCGCGCTTGCACACCCAGTACTTGCTGGCCGCCAGGCCGATGCGCCGCAGCAGCGCCTCCTGGTCGTCGCCGCGCAACGCCTTGTCGGTGGCGCCGGCCATCCGCATCGCGACGATGGTCGCGGCCTCGGCCTCCACGGCGAGGTCGGCCAGCACGTTGCGCATCAGCGGCTGGTCGATCAGGTAGGCGCCGAACGCCTTTCGGTGCTGGGCGTGGTGGATGGCGCGGGTGAGGCCGGTGCGCATGCTGGTGGCGCTGCCCAGGGTGCAGTCCAGGCGGGTCAGGTTGACCATCTCGATGATGGTGGGGACGCCGCGGCCCTCCTCGCCCACCAGCCACGCGGTCGCACCGTCGTACTCGACCTCGCTGGAGGCGTTGGCGTGGTTGCCGAGCTTGTCCTTGAGGCGCTGCAGGAACATTCGGTTGCGGGTGCCGTCGGGCAGCACCCGCGGCAACAGGAAGCACGACAGCCCGCCCGGGGCCTGCGCGAGCACCAGGAAGATGTCGCACATCGGCGCCGAGGTGAACCACTTGTGGCCCGTCAGGCTGTAGCTGCCATCCGCGTTGGGGGTCGCCTGCGTGGTGCCGGCGCGCACGTCGGATCCGCCCTGCTTCTCGGTCATCGACATGCCGGCGGTGATCCCTCGCTTGGTGGTGGCCGGCTTGAGTTCGGGATCGTATTCGCGGCTGGTCAGCAGGGGCTCGTAAACGGCGGCGAGCTCGGGGTTGTAGCGCAGCGCGGGGACCACGGCGTAGGTCATCGAGATCGGGCAGGTGTGGCCGGGCTCGACGTTCCAGACCGACATCTTCGCCGCCCGCACCACGTGCGCGCCCGGGCGGTCGTCGGCCCACGGCGCGGCGTGGATGCCCGTGGCGATCGCCGTGCGCATCAGCTCGTGATAGGCCGGGTCGTACTCGACCTCGTCGACCCGATGGCCGTACTTGTCGTGGGTGTGCAGGATGGGCCGGTTGCGGTCGGCGAGCTCGCCCCACCGCTGCGCTTCGGGGCCACCCGCGATCGCGCCCACCTCGTTCACCTCTTCCAGTCCCCATTCCCCGCCCTCGCGGATCAGGGCCTCGACGAGCACCGCGGACGTCGCGGGGTTGTAATTCTCCAGCGGGGGGACCTGGTTGGTGACGACATGCGTATCCGACATGCCACTCATGTTACATTTTTCCGACAGCCGCACAAGAGGTGTAATAGGGCGTTACCGTGGGTGCGCGGCGAAGAAATCCCAGAGCGTCCGTGCGGCGAACGGGGGCCACTCGTGACCGCCCGCCTCGATCGTGATCAGCGTGACGCCGCGGCTGCCCGCACATCCCGCCGTCGACGTGCTGAGGGGGCCATTCGTCGTGGTGGCCGGGGCCGCGCACTGATCGACGTTGCGCCAGAACGCATTCACCTCGGGTACCGAGGGACCGTTGATCACGCTGAAGCCCTGCCCGCCGCCGTAGGGCACCAGCCGATCCGCCGTCCCGTGGATGTGCATGATCGAGACCGGACGCGGGTTGGGGCAGCGGTTGAGCTGGGTGCCCGCCACCGGTCCGATCGCGGCGAAGACGTCGGTGGTGCAAGCCAGCGTGTAGGCCATGATGGCGCCGTTACTCATGCCGGCGACATAGACGCGGGCGGGGTCGGTGCCGAGGTGCTTGGCGATGTCGGCGACGGCCGCGCTGACGAAGGCGACGTCGTCGACACCCTCCCGCCCCGGCCGGCCGCAGCAGCCTTCCCCGTCGACGTTCCAGGCCCGCTCGAGTCCATCCGGGTACGCGACGACGAACTTGGCCGAATCGGCCAATTCGTCCCAACCGTAATCCCTTTCGACCTCTCTCGCGCTCCCGGAATAGCCATGCAACACCACGACGAGCGGCGGCGAAGCGGGTTTGCCCGCCGGTTCGTAGAGCCGGTAGCTGCGATCGTGTCCGCCCACTTCGAGGTGGTGCAGGCTGGTCCCGGTGACGAAGCCGGAGGGCGGAGTCGGCGCACAACCCACGGCCAGCAGGACCACCCCGAGAAGTGCCGCGAGCCGACCGAGCACGGGCCGTAACTCAGCCGCTTGTCTTTTCCCGCAGGAACGCGATGTCGTCCTTGCGGCCCTCGTCGGCGGTCTCGCAGATGACCGGCGCGTCGGCGGCCTTGACGACAGCGGCGAGCAGCTGGGGATCGATCTGGCCGGTGCCGAAGTTGGCGTGCCGGTCGGCGCCCGAGCCGGCGGCGTCGCGCGAGTCGTTGCAGTGCACCAGGTCGATGCGTCCGGTCAGGGCCTTGATCCGGTCCACCGCGTCGATCAGCTCCTCGCCCGCGGCCCAGGCGTGGCAGGTGTCCAGGCAGAAGCCGATTCCCTTGTCGCCGATGCGATCCCAGAGCCTGCCGATGGTGTCGAAGTGGCGCGCCATCGCGTGATCACCGCCGGCGGTGTTCTCCAGGTACACCTGCACCTCGGTTTCGAGGTAGTCCAGCGCCTTGACCCAGCGCTCGAAGCCCGCCTCCATGTCGTCGTCGTCGGCGTGGCCGCCGTGCACGATCACCGCCGTCGCGTTGATCTCCGACGCCGCATCGCAGGTGTCCTGCAGGATCTTGCGCGAGGGGATGCGGATGCGGTTGTTGGCCGATGCCACGTTGATCAGGTACGGCGCGTGGACATACAGCGGGATGGTGGACGCCTTCAGCGCCTCGGCGTCGTCGCGCGGCTTGGGCTTCTTCCAGCTCTGCGGGTTGCCCAGGAAGAACTGCACCGCGTCGGCGCCATCCGCCTGGGCGGCGGCCAGGGGGTCGTCGTTGTGGACATGTGAACCGATGAGCACGCGGCCAGTGTAGTTGGGAAGCCGGACGCGAGGAGGTGCGCGGAACCAATAGGCGAGCCCCAAATTCGATAGCGCCCGCGATATCAAATTCGGGGATCGAGTGGTGGTCCTTGAGCGGTACCGATGTGGCGAATGATGCGGCCGCGTTGGGCGGGCGCCACACCAGGGTGACGCTCGGGCCAACGAAAAAGCCCCGGGCGAACCCGGGGCTTTTCGGTGTGGACTCGATTCGATTGTCCGACTCCTCAGCGGCGAGTTACCTCGCCGCATCGTCGTCGAACTAGCGGTAGTCGCTGTAGCCGTAGTCGTCCAGCGGCACCGCGGCACCGGTGGCCTGGCCGAAGTCCGGGCTGTAGTACTGATCCTCGTAGGACGGGATCGTGTACGCAGCGGCCCGGGCCTCCTCGGTCGGCTGCACCTGGATGTTGCGGTACCGGTTGATACCGGTACCGGCCGGGATCAGCTTTCCGATGATCACGTTCTCCTTCAGACCGTTGAGCTTGTCGCTGCGGCAGTTGATCGCCGCATCGGTCAGGACTCGCGTGGTCTCCTGGAACGACGCCGCCGACAGCCACGAATCGGTGGCCAGCGACGCCTTCGTGATGCCCATCAGCACCGGACGGCCGGCGGCGGGCTCGCCGCCCTCGGCCACCACCCGACGGTTCTCCGCCTCGAACTCCGCACGGTCGATCAGCGAACCGGGCAGGAACTCCGTTGCGCCCGAGTCGATGATGGTGACGCGGCGCAGCATCTGGCGGACGATCACCTCGATGTGCTTGTCGTGGATCGACACACCCTGGGCGCGGTAGACCTCCTGGACCTCGCGGACCAGGTGGATCTGCACCTCGCGGGGGCCCTGCACGCGCAGCACCTCGTGCGGGTCGGCCGAGCCTTCCATCAGCTGCTGGCCCACCTCGACGTGGTCGCCGTCGGAGAGCACCCGCTCGGAACCGTCCTCGTGCTTGAAGACACGCAGACGCTGCCGCTTGGAGAGCTTGTCGTACACGACCTCCTCGCTCCCGTCGTCGGGAATGATGGTGATCTTGTAGAAGCGCTCGCCCTCCTCCAGTTGCACCCGCCCGGTGAGGTCCGCGATCGGGGCCTTGCCGCGCGGGACGCGGGCCTCGAACAGCTCCTGGACCCGGGGCAGACCGCCGGTGATGTCCTCACCGACACCACCCTGGTGGAAGGTGCGCATGGTCAGCTGCGTGCCGGGCTCGCCGATGGACTGGGCGGCGACGATGCCGACGGCCTCGCCGATGTCGACCAGCTTTCCGGTGGCCATGGACCGCCCGTAGCAGGTCGCGCACACGCCGGTGCCGGTGGTGCACGTCAGCACCGAGCGCACCTTGACCTGCGTGATGCCGGCCGCCAGCAGGGCGTCGATCTCCGGGTCACCCAGGTCCTCACCGCGGCGGACGACGACGTTGCCGCCCTCGTCGACCGCGTCGGCGCCCAGAGTCCGTGCGTACGCCGAGGTTTCGATGTACGGGTCGCGGATCAGGGTGCCGTCGGGCTGACGCTCGGCCAGCTCGACGAGGATGCCGCGCTCGGTCTCGCAGTCGTGTTCGCGGACGATGACGTCCTGGCTGACATCCACCAGACGACGGGTCAGGTAACCCGAGTCGGCGGTACGCAACGCGGTGTCCGCCAAGCCCTTTCGGGCACCGTGCGTGTTGATGAAGTACTCCAGCACGGTCAGGCCCTCGCGGAACGACGACTTGACCGGACGCGGGATGAACTCACCCTTCGGGTTGGTCACCAGGCCCTTCATGCCGGCCAGCGTTCGGGTCTGGGTGAAGTTACCGGTGGCACCCGAGTCGACGATCGTGATGATCGGGTTGTCGGCGGGGTAGTGCTCGCGGAGCGCCTGACCGACCTCGTCGGTGGCCTCCTTCCAGATCTCCACCAGTGCCTCGTTGCGCTCGTCGTGGTTCAAAGCGCCGCGCTGGAACTGCTTTTCGACCTTCTCGGCCCGCTCCTCGTACTGGTCGAGGATCTCCTTCTTGCGCGGCGGCACCAACACGTCGGCCATCGAGACCGTGACACCGCTGCGGGTCGCCCAGTAGAAGCCGGCGTCCTTGAGCTTGTCCACCGTCTGCGCGACCACGATCATCGGGTAGCGCTCGGCGAGATCGTTGATGATGGCAGCCTGCACCTTCTTGTGCATCTGCTTGTTCACGAACGGGTAGCCCACCGGCAGCAGCTCGTTGAACAGCACCCGGCCCAGCGTGGTCTCGGCCATCCAGGCATCGCCCGGCTGCCAGCCGCTGGCACCGAACAGCTCCGCCTCGATCTCGGCGGGCGGACGCAGCTGCGTCAGTCGCACCTTGATCTTCGCCCGCACCGAGAGCACGCCGCGGTCGGCGGCCATGATCGCCTCGGCCGGCGAGGAGTACACGCCCACCTCCGGCTGATCCTTTGCGGCCGCGCGGAATTCGCCCTTGTCGCCGTCCACCTCGGTGGTGAGGAAGTACAGCCCGGTCACCATGTCCAGACGCGGCATGGCCAGCGGGCGCCCGGACGCGGGCGACAGGATGTTGTTACTGGACAGCATCAGGATGCGCGCCTCGGCCTGCGCCTCCGCGGAGAGCGGCAGGTGCACCGCCATCTGGTCACCGTCGAAGTCGGCGTTGAACGCCTCACACACCAGCGGGTGCAGCTGAATCGCCTTGCCTTCCACCAGCATCGGCTCGAAAGCCTGGATGCCCAGCCGGTGCAGGGTGGGTGCGCGGTTCAGCAGCACCGGGTGCTCGGCGATGACCTCTTCGAGGACGTCCCACACCTGGGGACGCTGCCGCTCCACCATTCGCTTGGCGCTCTTGATGTTCTGCGCGTGGTTGAGGTCGACGAGCCGCTTCATCACGAACGGCTTGAACAGCTCGAGCGCCATCAGCTTGGGCAGACCGCACTGGTGCAGCTTGAGCTGCGGGCCGACCACGATGACCGAACGGCCCGAGTAGTCGACACGCTTGCCGAGCAGGTTCTGGCGGAACCGGCCCTGCTTACCCTTGAGCAGATCGGAGAGCGACTTCAGCGGACGGTTGCCCGGCCCGGTGACCGGCCGGCCGCGGCGGCCGTTGTCGAACAGCGCGTCGACGGACTCCTGCAACATCCGCTTTTCGTTGTTGACGATGATCTCGGGCGCACCGAGGTCGATCAGCCTCTTGAGGCGGTTGTTGCGGTTGATCACGCGGCGGTACAGGTCATTCAGGTCGGACGTGGCGAACCGGCCACCGTCGAGCTGCACCATCGGGCGCAGTTCCGGCGGGATGACCGGCACCGCGTCGAGCACCATGCCCATCGGCGAGTTACCCGACTGCTGGAAGGCCGCGACCACCTTCAGCCGCTTGAGCGCACGAAGCTTCTTCTGCCCCTTGCCGTTTCGGATGACGTCGCGCAGGATCTCGGCCTCGGCGTCGATGTCGAAGTTCTCGATGAGCTTCTGGATCGACTCCGCGCCCATGGCGCCGGTGAAGTATTCACCGTAGCGGTCGACGAGCTCGCGGTAGAGGTTCTCGTCGACGATCAGCTGCTTGGGGGCCAGCTTGGTGAAGGTGCTCCAGATGTCCTCCAGCCGGTCCAGCTCACGCTGGGCCCGGTCACGGAGCTGGCGCATCTCCCGCTCGCCGCCGTCGCGCACCTTGCGGCGGGCGTCGGCCTTGGCGCCCTCGGCCTCCAGTTCGGCCAGGTCGGCCTCGAGCTTCTGCGCGCGGGCCTCCAGGTCGGCGTCGCGCTGGTCCTCAACGGCCTTGCGCTCCACCATCATTTCGGCCTCGAGCGTGGACAGCTCGTTGTGCCGCATCTCGTCGTCGACCGACGTGATCACGTACGCCGCGAAGTAGATGATCTTCTCGAGATCCTTCGGGGCCAGGTCGAGCAGGTAACCGAGCCGGCTCGGCACACCCTTGAAGTACCAGATGTGCGTGACGGGCGCGGCCAGCTCGATGTGGCCCATCCGCTCGCGGCGGACCTTGGCACGGGTCACCTCGACGCCGCAGCGCTCGCAGATGATGCCCTTGAAGCGGACGCGCTTGTACTTGCCGCAGTAACACTCCCAGTCGCGAGTCGGTCCGAAGATCTTCTCGCAGAACAGGCCGTCCTTCTCCGGCTTCAGCGTGCGGTAGTTGATCGTCTCCGGCTTCTTGACCTCGCCGTAAGACCATTGCCTGATGTCCTCCGCGGTGGCCAGGCCGATACGGAGTTCATCGAAGAAGTTGACGTCGAGCACGTAACTCCCTTTCCCCTTGCGGGTTTAGTAACTAAAAGTGATTAAGCCAGGTCCTCAACAGACGCGGATTCGTTGCGGGACAGGTTGATTCCCAAGTTGGCCGCAGCCCGCTCGAGGTCCTCGTCCTCGCCTTCGCGCAATTCGATCGCCGCGCCGTCCGACGAGAGCACCTCGACGTTCAGACACAGCGACTGCAGCTCCTTGAGCAGCACCTTGAACGACTCCGGGATGCCCGGCTCGGGGATGTTCTCGCCCTTGACGATCGCCTCGTACACCTTGACCCGGCCGACCGTGTCGTCGGACTTGATGGTCAACAGCTCCTGCAGCGTGTACGCGGCGCCGTAGGCCTGCATGGCCCAGCACTCCATCTCACCGAACCGCTGACCACCGAACTGCGCCTTACCACCCAGCGGCTGCTGGGTGATCATCGAGTACGGACCGGTGGAGCGTGCGTGGATCTTGTCGTCCACCAGGTGGTGCAGCTTCATGATGTACATGAAGCCGACCGTCACCGGGTACGGGAACGGCTCACCGCTGCGGCCGTCGAACAGCACCGCCTTGCCGTCGCCGTTCACCATCACCTCGTTGTCCCGGTTGGGCAGCGTGCAGGACAGCAGGCCCTGCAGCTCCGCCTCCCGGGCGCCGTCGAACACCGGCGTCGAGACGATGGCGTTGGGCTCCGCGCTCTGCAGCTCCTTCGGCAGGTTGGCGGCCCAGTCGGGCGAACCCTCGATGTTCCAGCCGGACTTGGCCACCCACCCGAGGTGGGTCTCCAGGATCTGGCCGATGTTCATCCGTCGCGGCACACCGTGGGTGTTCAGGATGATGTCGACCGGCGTGCCGTCCGGCAGGAACGGCATGTCCTCGACGGGCAGGATCTTGCCGATCACGCCCTTGTTGCCGTGCCGGCCGGCGAGCTTGTCGCCGTCGGAGATCTTCCGCTTCTGGGCCACGTAGACGCGCACCAGCTCGTTGACGCCGGCGGGCAGCTCGTCGTCGTCCTCGCGGGAGAACACCCGGATGCCGATGACCTTGCCGGACTCGCCGTGCGGCACCTTCAGCGAGGTGTCGCGGACCTCGCGCGCCTTCTCACCGAAGATCGCCCGCAGCAGCCGCTCCTCCGGGGTCAACTCCGTCTCCCCCTTCGGGGTGACCTTGCCGACCAGGATGTCGCCGTCGCGGACCTCGGCGCCGATGCGGACGATGCCGCGCTCGTCGAGGTCAGCCAGCACCTCGTCGGAGACGTTCGGGATGTCCCGGGTGATCTCCTCGGCGCCCAGCTTGGTGTCGCGGGCGTCGATCTCGTGCTCCTCGATGTGAATCGAGGTGAGCACGTCCTCTTCGACCAGGCGGTTGGAGAGGATGATCGCGTCCTCGTAGTTGTGACCCTCCCACGGCATGATCGCCACGAGCAGGTTCTTGCCCAGCGCCATCTCACCGTTCTCGGTGCACGGACCGTCGGCGATGACCTGGCCGGCCTCGACCCGGTCTCCGGCGTCCACGATCGGCGACTGGTTGGCGCACGTGCCGTGGTTGGAACGCTCGAACTTGCGCATCCGGTAGGTGTGCCGGGTGCCGTCGTCGGCCATCACGGTGATGTAGTCGGCGGAGACCTCCTCGATCACCCCGGCCTTGTCCGCGACGACGACGTCGCCGGCGTCGATCGCGGCGCGCAGCTCCATGCCGGTGCCCACCAGCGGCGCCTCGCTGCGCACCAGCGGAACCGCCTGGCGCTGCATGTTGGCGCCCATCAGGGCACGGTTGGCGTCGTCATGCTCGAGGAACGGAATCATGGCCGTGGCCACCGACACCATCTGGCGCGGCGAGACGTCCATGTAGTCGACCTCGGACGACGGCACGTACTCGACCTCGCCCGCCTTGCGGCGGACCAGGACGCGCGACTCCTCGAACCGGCCGCTGTCGTCGATCGGCGAGTTGGCCTGCGCCACGACGTGGCGGTCCTCCTCGTCGGCGGTCAGGTAGTGGATCTCGTCGGTGACCACACCGTCGACCACCTTGCGGTACGGCGTCTCGATGAAGCCGAACGGGTTGACCCGCGCGTACACCGACAGCGAGCCGATCAGACCGATGTTGGGACCCTCGGGGGTCTCGATCGGGCACATCCGGCCGTAGTGCGAGGGGTGCACGTCACGGACCTCCAGCCCGGCCCGCTCACGGGACAGACCACCGGGGCCCAGCGCCGACAACCGGCGCTTGTGGGTGAGACCCGACAGCGGGTTGTTCTGGTCCATGAACTGGGAGAGCTGGCTGGTGCCGAAGAACTCCTTGATCGCGGCGACCACGGGCCGGATGTTGATCAGCGTCTGCGGCGTGATCGCCTCGACGTCCTGCGTGGTCATCCGCTCGCGGACGACCCGCTCCATCCGGGACATGCCGACCCGGATCTGGTTCTGGATCAACTCGCCGACGGTACGCAGGCGGCGATTGCCGAAGTGGTCGATGTCGTCGGTCTCCACCGGCACCTCGATGCCGCCGGGGACGGTCATGACCGCGGGCTGGCCATCCGTGCGGGCGTGGTGCAGGCGCACCAGGTACTCGATGGTGGCGACGACGTCTTCCTCGGTCAGGGTCGACGACGTGATCGGCTCACCGGCGTGCAGACCCAACTTCTTGTTGACCTTGTAGCGGCCGACGCGGGCCAGGTCGTAGCGCTTCTCCTTGAAGAACAGGTTCTCCAGCAGCGTCTGCGCGGACTCCTTGGTCGGCGGCTCGCCCGGGCGCAGCTTGCGGTAGATGTCCAGCAGCGCCTCGTCGGTGCCGGCAGTGTTGTCCTTCTCCAGCGTGCCCATCATGATCTCGGAGAAGCCGAACCGCTCGTGGATCTGCTCGTTGGTCCAGCCCAGCGCCTTGAGCAGCACAGTGACGGGCTGGCGGCGCTTGCGGTCGATGCGCACGCCGACGGTGTCGCGCTTGTCGACGTCGAACTCCAGCCACGCGCCGCGGCTGGGGATCACCTTGACGCTGTGGAGCAGCTTCTCGGTGGACTTGTCGATGCTCTCGTCGAAGTACACGCCGGGCGAGCGCACCAGCTGGCTGACGACCACGCGCTCGGTCCCGTTGATGATGAAGGTGCCCTTCTCGGTCATCATCGGGAAGTCACCCATGAACACCGTCTGGCTCTTGATCTCGCCGGTGTTGTTGTTGATGAACTCGGCCGTGACGAACAGCGGGGCCGCGTACGTCATGTCCTTGTCTTTGCACTCGTCGACCGGCGCCTTGACCTCGTCGAAACGGGGGTCGGAGAACGACAGCGACATCGAGCCGGAGAAGTCCTCGATCGGCGAGAGCTCGTCGAGCACCTCCTCGAGACCACCGACCGGCTTGACGTCGCCGCGGGCGGCCGCGGCCTCGCGCCAACGGGGAGAGCCGATCAACCACTCGAAGGAGTCGATCTGCACGTCGAGCAGGCCGGGAACCTCGAGCGGTTCGCGGAGCTTGGCGAAGGAAACTCGGTTAGGCGCTCCGGGTACGGAGCCGTTTAAGGAACTTCCATTAGAGGAAATTTGTGGGCGATCCGTTTTGCTCTGGCGGGAATCAGCCAAGATGCATCCTTCCAGCACCTCGTGCGACTCACGAGAACCGGAACCACCGGTCTGTTCGCCGCGAATTGTGTCGGTTTGGCCGGCGAACGATCTGTCCGAATCTCACGCGCACAACTAAAGAACTAAGCCGCTAGAGGGGGCTCAGGCTTAGACCACATTGTCAAGTGGCGGGTGAGGTGGGCAGGAGGTAGCCAGCGCAACGTCCAACAATAGCGCAGGGCGGCGCATTCCTCAACTGTCCAGCACAAGCGATCCAGGGACATCGGCGCTGGCTGGCATCTCGACTTTCCACTGGATACATGCTGCCCAACAGACTGGCCGGTTTACGCCCCGTCGTCAAGAGGGCGGGCCGGGAGAGTTACGCGAAGTTATCGCAACTCGAACCGGGCCGCTAGTCGCCGACTTCGTGCGCACGGTACTTGTGGGTGCCCTCCATGTCGTCGATGATCGCGGCCTGTGCCTTCTGCGGCAGGGTGTGCAGGATCTCGCGCACCCGCGCCTGGCGGCGGGCGACGGCCTTGCGCTCCGGCATTCCCGGCGAGGCGACGATCTGCGGGGGCACCCCCTCGATCTCCTCGACACCGCCGGCGTGCTGACCGGCCTCGAGGGCGGCCTGCTCTTCGGCCATCGTCGACTCATCCTTTTCCTCCGACATGCCGATCGGCCCGATGCGGCGGCCGTTGAGGAACTGCCGCACCACCGGCTCGTCACTGGTCAGCAGCACCTCGCGCGGGCCGAACATGACCAGCTTGCGCCGGAAGAGCATGCCCATGTTGTCCGGAACGGTGCGGGCGATGTTGATGTTGTGCGTGACGATCAGGACGGTGGCGTCGATCTGGGCGTTGATGTCGAGGATCAGCTGGCTCAGGTAGGCGGTACGGACCGGGTCCAGACCCGAGTCCGGCTCGTCGCAAAGGATGATCTGCGGGTCCATCACCAGGGCGCGGGCCAGGCTGGCGCGCTTGCGCATACCGCCCGAGATCTCGCCGGGGAACTTCTTCTCGTCGCCGCCCAGACCCACCAGGGTCAGCTTCTCCATGACGATGTCACGGATCTCGCCTTCCTTCTTCTTGGTGTGCTCGCGCAACGGGAAGGCGGCGTTGTCGAACAGGTTCATCGAACCGAACAGCGCGCCGTCCTGGAACATGACGCCGAACAGCGTGCGGATCTCGTAGAGCTCCTTGGCCGAGCACTGCAGGATGTCGGTGCCATCGATGACGACCGAGCCGCGCTCCGGCCGCAGCAGACCGATCAGGGACTTCAGAAACACCGATTTGCCGGTACCCGACGGCCCCAGCAGCACGCTGACCTCCCCGGCCGGGATCTCCAGCGTCACGTCTTCCCAAATCCTCGACGACCCGAAGGACTTCGTGAGGCCGTTCACCTCAATAGCGACACCCATGGGAGATCCTTCCGTCGACGCACATGCCCGCCACCTGCCCTTTTATGTGGCATGAGTCACTGTAGCGCACGCTTGCTGCACGGCATCAGGGTTGCGCGGCACAGCCGACAAAAATTGGCTGACCTGAGATCCCGCCGCGCTCGGCGGCGGTCGTCTTATTCAACTCACGTTAGCCAGTGGGCGCCCAATTGCCGTGGAAGCCCATCGGCACCCGCTGGGGCAGGTGCACGGTGGCCACCGGCTCGAGCGTCGCGGCGTCCAGCAAGACCAACTGGCCTTCGTCGCGCTCGCGGTGATAGCCGTAGCCCAGCAAAATTCCGTCGTCCTCGGCTCGATCCGTCGCGGAGCCCCCGGGGTTGGGCACAAAGGACATCTCGCCGAGCAAAAGGTCCGGGTCGAGCGGCGCGACCACGCTGCCCCCGGTGGCGTAGTCGTGCTTGTACAGCGCGGACGCGGCGCCCTGGAAGGACGCACCGACGGTGTAGCCGAAGCGGTGTTCCCGGCCCAGCAGCGTCTCGTTGATCCGCGGGAATTCCTGCGGCCGGTCGTCACGGCATTCGGTGCTCACCGCGCCGGTCGCGAGGTTGATGGTCCAGCGCTCGAGGGTCGGCGGGGCTTCGCCGGGCCCGCGCCGGTCGTGGTCGAACATCCGCGCGTACCGCACCACGTCGAGCACCAAAACCTCGGTGCCGTCCCGCATCTCGGAGTAGGCGTTGAGTGGGTGGTAGACGTAGCAGGGTTCGATGTCGAACCAGCGGATGTCGGAGTTCGTGCCCTCGCGCGGCATCACCCCGATGCGCGCCGGGTAGCCGGGGTCCCAGGCGTACGGCATCCGGTCGGAGTGCTTGGGGTTCCGGTTCATCATCGCGTTGAGCGGGCTCGGCACCCGCACGCGCCCGATCAGCGACTGCATCACCAGCCGGGCCGGCAGGCCGAGCCAGCGGGGCATGGTCACCGGCAGTACCTGCATCGGGTCGAACGTCACCGGCAGGTCGTAGACGACGACGTAGGAGTCGGTCAGCGAGAAGTCGTGCATCATCGGCGACCCCGACACCTCGATGTCCACCGTGCGGCGCGCGCGACCCCGGGTATCGATCACCGAGTACTGCACGGTCCGGCCGCGGGCGAACGAGTAAGAGATGGCGTGCAATTCGCCGGTGCACGGGTCGCGGTGCGGGTGGGCGGTGTAGCCGCCGGCCAGGGTGCCGTCGAAGTCGCATGTCCCGATGGTGTCCAGCTCGTCGGTCAGCTCGTAGTTGGCCACCCCGCCCTCGACCAGCGCCAGGGTGCGGCCGGCGTGGGCCAGGACGTTGGTGTTGGCGCCCAGCGAGAGCATGCCCGCCCGCGGGTTGAGCCGGCCCGGCGTCGGCTCGCCCAGGGCGGCGCACACCGACAGGCTGCGCACCCACCGGTTGCGGTACCACTGGGCTTTCCCGTCGCGCAGCGCGACGCCGTGCACCATCCCGTCGCCGCTGAACCAGTGATAGGTGGCGGGGTCGACCTCCTCGGCGGGGTTGGGACCGTTGCGCAGATAGCGTCCGTCGAGGTGCTCGGGGATGCGGCCGGTGACCGGCAGGTCGGTCGCGGTCACTTCGGCGCGCACCGGCGCCAGCAGGCCCTCTAGATAGGGATTCCGGGTCTCGGAGATTTGCGCGGACGTCATCGCTGAGCTCCTATAACATTGATATGACGTTGTTATAGGCAACGTACGCCGTGGATGGGAAGATGGCAACGATGACTTCAGAAGCGACTGCGGGCACCGCGCCCGCCGGGCAACGCAGTGTCCGCGACGAGATGCTGTCCGCGGCGGTCGGCCTGCTGAACGAGCATGGGCCCGACGCGCTGCAGACCCGCAAGGTCGCGGCCGCGGCGGGAACGTCGACGATGGCGGTGTACACGCACTTCGGCGGGATGCAGGGCCTGATCGCCGAGGTGGCCGCCGAGGGACTGCGCCAGTTCGACGCCGCGCTAACCGTGCCGCAGACCGCCGACCCGGTCGCCGACCTGTTCGCGACCGGCGCGGCCTACCGGCGCTTCGCCATCAAGCATCAGCACATGTACCGGCTGATGTTCGGCAGCACCAGCGCGCACGGCATCAACGCGCCGGCGGGCAACGTCCTGGCCCTCACGGTCGCCGAGATCGAGGAGCACATTCCCAGCTTCGCGCATGTGGTGCGGGGGGTGCATCGGTGCATGCTGGCGGGCCGGATCAGCGCCGGCGCGCCGGACGACGACGCGGCGGTGCTGTCGACGGCCGCCCAGTTCTGGGCGTTGATCCATGGATTCGTGATGCTTGAGCTGGCCGGCTACTACGGTCACGACGGCGACGCGGTGCTGCCGTTGCTCGCGTCGATGAATTCGAATCTCCTTGTCGCTCTGGGTGATTCACCAGAACGAGTGGCGCAATCGCTGGGCTGAGCACACGAAAACCCCCGGGAGCGCCGCGAGGCGGTCCCGGGGGTTTTGCGAGTGGAGCTACTTGACGGTGACCGTGGCGCCGGCGGCCTCGAGCTTGGTCTTGGCCTCCTCTGCGGCCTCCTTGGCGACCTTCTCCAGCAGCGGCTTGGGCGCGCCGTCGACCAGGTCCTTGGCCTCCTTGAGGCCCAGGCCGGAGACGATCTCGCGGACCACCTTGATGACGCCGATCTTCTTGTCGCCGGCGGCCTCGAGGATGACGTCGAACTCGGACTGCTCCTCGGCGGCCTCGGCGGGGGCGCCACCGGCGGCCGGGCCGGCCGCGGCGACGGCGACCGGAGCGGCCGCGGTGACCTCGAAGGTCTCCTCGAACTTCTTGACGAAGTCGGAGAGCTCCAACAGGGTCATTTCCTTGAAGGCGTCGAGCAGGTCGTCGGTAGACATTTTCGCCATGGTGTGTGGGTCCTTCCTAATTTCCGGTTGGGGTTATTCGGCTTCGGCCGGGGTTTCCGGAGCCTCAGTGGGTGCTTCCGAAGCTGGTTCTGGGGCGGCCGCCGCAGGCGCGGCGGGCGCCTCGTTGGCCTTCTTTTCCTGCAGGGCGGCCGCGAGGCGGGCGACCTGCGAGGCGGGCGCGTTGAACAGGCCGGCGGCCTTGGCGAGGTTGCCCTTCATCGCGCCGGCCAGCTTGGCCAGCAGCACCTCGCGCGACTCCAGGTCGGCGATGCGCTCGACCTCGGCAACGGTCAGCGCGCGGCCGTCCATGTAGCCGCCCTTGATGACCAGCGCCTTGTTGTCCTTGGCGAAGGTTTTGATGGCCTTGGCCGCGTCCACCGGTTCCCCGGTGACGAACGCGATGGCGGTGGGTCCGGCGAACAGTTCGTCGAGACCCTCGACGCCGGCTTCCGACGCCGCCCGCTTGATCAGCGTGTTCTTGGCCACCGAGTAGGTGGCCGATCCGCTCAGCGAGCGGCGCAGGTCGGCCAGGTTGGCCACGGTCAAACCGCGATACTCGGTGATCAGGGTCGCGGTCGCCTCCCTGAACTGCTCGGCGATGTCTGCAACGGCGGTGGCTTTGTCAGCCCTGGCCATGCGTACCTCCTGATGTGAAAGCGATGCGACGTGTCGTCTGTGATCACCGGAGAAACGCCTGAGAATGAAGTACGCCCCGGCGCAGGAAGCGGCCGGGGCGTGAAAGACGGCCGGCGCATGCCGGCGTTGTCGCCTCGTCCTCCTGCGTGGGCCGCCGGGATGCTCCCGGACCTTCAACCGATTTCTCGGTGACCGACGGTCTTCGGTGGATCGGCCATCAGGATAGCCTGACCCGCCCTCGTCAGCCAAAACGGCGGCCTCCAGGCGACCGGGACGGTCAGCCGAGGGCCGCCAGCCGGGCGGCGCCGACCAGTCCGGCCTCGCCGCCGAGTTCGGCGGGCACCACCCGCAGACCGGCCAGGAAGTCCAGCCTGGCGTACTCGGCCAGCTTCGCCCGCAAGGGGTCGAAGAGCAGGCTGCCGGAGTTCGCGACGCCTCCCCCGATGACGACGAGGTCCAGGTCGCAGACCGCGCCGACCGAGGCGATCATCGCCGCGAGCGCGGTGGCTCCCCGGCGGAACGCCCGGTCGGCGACGGGCTCGCCGGCCGCCGCCGCCGCGGCCAGATCCCGGGCGCCCGCGGGGGGCGGCGCGACCCACCCGTTGGCCCGCGCCCACCGCACCATCGACGGTCCGGACGCGATGGTCTCGACGCAGCCGCGGCCCCCGCACACGCAGGGCGGCCCGTCGTCCTCCACCACCACGTGCCCGACGTGGCCGGCGTTGCCGGTGCGCCCGGTGTAGGGGACGCCGCCGAGCACCAGTCCGCCGCCCACACCGGTGGACACCACCATGCCCAGCAGGAAGTCGGCGCCGCGGCCCGCGCCTCGCCAGTGCTCACCCAGCGCCATGCACAAGCCGTCGCCGCCGAGCCGTACGGGCACCCCCGGCACGGCGGCGGCCACCCTGTCCCGCAGCGGAAAGCCGTGCCAGCCTTTGATGTTGATGGGGCTGACGGTTCCGCGGTGCAGGTCGATGGGGCCGGCTGAACCGATGCCCACGGCGGCGACCGCACCGCCGGCCGCGAGCAGCGCGTCGGCGATGGCCGCGTCGACGGCGGCCCAGACCTCGTCCGCTCCGCCGCCGCTCGGCGTGGGCCGGATGACGGTGTGCACCAGCGTGCCATCGGGATCGGCGAGGCCGGCGGCAATCTTGGTGCCGCCGATGTCCAGGCAGAGGGTGAGCGTCGCCATCAGTGCCGGTGGACGTTGTCGGGTTGGCGGGGGTCACCGGGATGTTCGTAGCCGGGAGCGAGCCGCACCAGCTCGGCACGCCGCGCGTCCAGCCAGACCCGGAATGCGCGCCGCCGCGCGGCGCCCCGCAGGTGGTCGGCGATCGCCGGCCGCACGTCGTCGAGCGGCGGGCCGACCCCTGCCGGGACCCGCCAGCCGTGCCGCTCGCGGCGCGGTTCGGCGAACCGGAGTGGGTTGCGGGCGTGGTAGGCGGCCACCTCCTCGCCGGTCACGCGCACCGATGCGGTGACGTCGGCGAACAGCGCCCGCGCACGCGGGTCGGCCAGCGCCGCCGCGGCGACGCTGCCCAGCTCCAGCCGGGCCGTCGCGTCGGGCAGCAGCTCGGCCTCGCTCGGCGAACCCGCCCCGCTCAGGCCGCGCGCGTCGGCCTCGGCGGCGACGACCCGCCCGGTCACGATCAACTGGGTCAGCCAGCGCCGCAGTTGACGCCCCTCGGCGGTGCCGCCGGCCGGCAGGGCGGCGCTGACCGTCAGAGTCGGCACCCACGCCGGGGCGGACCTGGCCCTCGAGGCGCACCTGATCAGCCCGTGGGGCACATGGGAGTGGCTGGGTCCCGCCGCGGCGGGTGCGGTGCTGCCCGCCCACGGCACCGTTGACGTGCGCTTCGACGTGAGGCCGCCGGCCGGGCTGGATCCCGGCCAATGGTGGGCCCTGGTCCGGATAGGCTGCGCCGGCCGGCTGGTCTACACCCCGGCGGTCAAGGTGACGGTGACATGAGCGTGGTCGCGACCGTCGCCGGTATTCCGGTCCTTGTCGACGAGGTCGACGCGGCCGAAGCGCGGTTGCGCGGCGGGCGGGCGGGGGCCGCCCTGCCGGCCGGCGGCACCGCCGAGGGGCGTCAACTGCGGCGCTGGCTGACCCAGTTGATCGTGACCGGGCG
>NZ_LZKF01000082.1:0-6590 GCF_001672665.1 Mycobacterium sp. E2238
CAGCGGCATCGAATGCGTCGGCGTCGTCGACTCATGCCCGGGCGGCGAATTCCCGGTGGGCGCCAAGGTGGCGGCGCTGATGGGTGGTCTGGGCCGAACCATCAACGGTAGCTACGCGCAATACACCCGCGTACGCGCGGCGAACGTCGCCCTCATCGAATCCGAGCTGCCATGGTCGGATTTGGCCGCGCTGCCCGAAACCTACGCGGTCGCTTGGACATGCCTCTTCCGCAACCTCAACTTGAAAGCCGGCCAGACGCTGGTGTTGCGCGGCGCGACATCGTCGTTGGGCCAGGCCGCACTGAAGATGGCCGTCGCCACCGGTGCGCGCGTCATCGCCACCGCGCGGACTCGTGGCCGGTTTCCCATGCTGGAGAAGCTGGGCGCGTCGCGCGTCGAATTGGAGAGAGGTGACCTGGCCGAGCACCTCCCCGAGGCCAAGCAGGTGGACGCGGTCCTGGACCTGGTCGGCAACAGCACCATCCTGGACTCCCTCGACATGCTGCGCCGCGGTGGAACGGCCTGCTTGGCGGGCTGGCTGGGCGGGCTCGACCCGATCGGAGATTTCAATCCACTGCTGCGCATGGCGAGCGGTGTCAACTGGAACTTCTTCGGCAGCTTCGTCTTTGGGACTCCGGGATTCCCGCTGTCGGACGTCCCTCTGCAAGATATCGCGCGGCAGGCCGCCGAGGGCGCTCTGGAGGCCAAGCCATCTCGCGTCTTCTCCTTCGACGAGATCCGTGAGGCGCACCGAATGATGGAAGCCGGGGACGCTGGCGGCAAGATGGTCGTGGTGATGCGGTGAGCTACGCCGCTTTAGCACAGGGGCCGATCGGACTCTCGCCCCTTCCGGCCTGAGGAGGCGTCGTGGTTGCGAGGAAATCCAGTCCGGGCCGGGTGGAAGCGTTCTCGGACGGTGTGTTCGCTGTCATCATCACGATCCTGGTGCTAGAGCTCAAACCGCCGGCCGCGCACAGCTTCAGCGCCCTGCTACCGCTGTGGCCCACCGGCCTGAGCTATGTGGTCAGCTACCTGTTCATCGCGATCGTGTGGGTCAACCATCATCACTTGTTCAGCTACGCGGAGCTGGCCACGCCGCGGCTGGTGTGGTCGAATTTCGCGCACTTGTTTTCGGTGTCGCTCATACCGATAACCACCGAGTGGATCGCCGACAGCAGACTGGCCGCTGAGCCCGTGGCCTTGTACGCGTTCGTGTTCGTTCTCGTCAACATCACCTATCTCGCGCTATGCCGGGAGGTGGTTGACCGGCGGGCCCATGAAGACCTCACGGACCGGATGCGCCGACTGTTGCGGATGCGGTCATTCATAACGATGGGCGTCTTCACAACGGCGGGGGTGGTCGCACTTTGGTTGCCGTTGCTCGGGATGGCTTTGATTTGCCTGTGCTTGATCGGGTACTTACGGCCGGACGTGCCCACATTGCGGAAGATCGAGGCCTGACCATGCGCACACCGTCCGTCCTGGTTTTCGACGTCAACGAGACGCTGGTCGATATCGACTCTCTCGCACCGCTTTTCACCGACCTGTTCGATGATAAACGGGTGCTTCGTGAGTGGTTCGCCCAGCTGATCATGTACTCGATGTCCGCGACATTGGCGGACAGCTACGTCAACTTCTCCACGCTCGCGCAAGGCGTGCTGCGCATGGTCGGCGATGTGCACCGCGTCGACGTCTCCGACGATGACCTGCACCGCCTGAAGACCGGCCTGCTCACCATGCCGGCACACCCGGACGCGGCCGAAGGGCTCGCGAGGTTGCAGGACAACGGCTTTCGCCTTGTGACCCTGACCAATTCGCCGCCGAACCCGGACGGGCCGACGGCGCTGCAGAGCTCCGGGCTGGGCGAATTCTTCGAACTGCAACTGAGCGTCGATGCCTGCCGCGCCTTCAAGCCCGCGCCCGCCGTATACCGATACGCGTGCGAGACGGTCGGGGTGGCACCGGCCGACTGCATGATGGTGGCCGCGCACGTCTGGGACACCCTCGGCGCCCAGAAGGTCGGCTTCAGCGCTGCGCTCATTACCCGACCCGGCAATCCGCCGCTGCCGGTCGACGGGATGCCCCAGCCGAACCTCGTGGTGGGTGACTTGCGCGAGTTGGCCACGAAGCTCATCGCGAACTGAGGACAACCCGGGGGAGGACCACGGACCATGGCAGCACACGAGGAAACCGGCTACGACGTCATCGTGCTCGGTGCCGGGCCGGTCGGGCAGAACGCTGCAGAGAGCGCCCAGGCGGCGGGGCTGAGCGTCGCTCTGGTCGAGCGTGAACTCGTCGGCGGCGAGTGTTCCTACTGGGCGTGCGTGCCCAGCAAAGCCCTGCTGCGTCCGGTGATTGCCGTATCGGAAGCCCGCCACGTCGACGGCGCCCGCGAGGCGGTCAGCGGGCCCATCAGCGTTGCGGGGGTCTTCGGCCGCCGCAACCGCTATGTCAGCAACTGGGACGACGCCGGCCAGGCCGATTGGGTAAGCGGAATCGGGGCCACCCTGGTACGCGGCCATGGCCGGTTGGATGGCCCCCGACGAGTCGCGGTCACCGCGTCTGACGGAGCCACCTCCGTGCTGACAGCGCGGCACGCAGTCGTGATCTGCACTGGAAGCCGGTCCGCCCTACCCGACGTGCCCGGCATCGACGAAGCCAAGCCGTGGACCAACCGCCAAGCCACCGACAGCGGCTCCGTCCCCGAGCGGCTCGCTGTGGTGGGAGGCGGTGGCGTAGGCGTCGAAATGGCGACTGCGTGGCGGGGATTGGGATCTCAGGTGACCCTCCTCGCGCGGGGGCAGGGGCTCCTCCCCCGGATGGAGCCTTTCGTGGGTGAACTCATCGGCCGTGGCCTCGCCGATGCCGGCGTGGATGTGCGCATCGGCGTATCGGTCCGCGCGCTGCGCCGGCCCGACGGCGGAGTGGTGACCCTCGAATTGGACGATGACTCCGAAATAGAAGTCAGCGAAGTGCTTTTCGCAACGGGCCGCGCACCGCTCACCGACGACATCGGTCTGCACACCGTCGGGCTGGCACCCGGCGACTGGCTCGAGGTCGATGACACCTGCCAAGTGCGGGCGATAGAAGATGGCTGGCTATACGCCGCGGGCGACGTCAATCACCGGGCCCTGCTGACCCATCAGGGGAAATATCAGGGCCGCGTGGCTGGAGCGGCGATCGGAGCGCGCGCGGCGGGTACCCCGTTGGACACCGCACCGTGGGGCCGGCATGCAACCACCGCCGACCATCACGCCGTGCCGCAAGCCTTCTTCACCACCCCCGAAGCCGCCGCGGTCGGCCTGACGGCCCGGCAGGCCGAGCGGGCCGGGCACCGGATACGGACGGTCGACGTGCAGATCGGCGATGTGGTGATGGGGGCCAAGCTTTATGCCGACGGGTACACCGGCCGGGCGCGGATGGTGGTGGACCTCGACCGCGGGCACTTGCTCGGGGTCACGCTGGTTGGGCCCGGGGTCACCGAAATGCTGCACTCCGCAACCATCGCCGTCGCCGGCCAGGTGCCCATCGAGCGGTTGTGGCACGCCGTGCCCTGCTTCCCCACGGTCAGCGAGCTGTGGCTGCGACTCCTCGAGGCGTATCGGGATGCGTCGGACCATAGTTGACGCATGGCCACCGCAGACGGATTCCATCCCGATTTCGGCGAGACAACAGCGGAAGCCACCCATAACAAGGTGCACCACGTCAGGGCATCGGACATCAGTTCCGACACCGCGCAATCGGACGGACTCCGTCGCTTCGCCGCGCTCAGCGGCGCGTCGGTCGGAGCCGAGAAGCTCTGGATGGGCGAGACACACGCGATGCCGTCGACCGTATCGTCCAATCAGGCGATCGTGGTGAATCTACCGGCGTTGTATCCGCTTCAATAGACTGCGATTTCGACGAGATTCCCGTCGATGTCGCGGCAGTAGTGTGAAGTCATCGGGCCCAAGGCTCCGGTTCTGGTGACCGGTCCCGCAACGATCTGCACGCCGCAGTCGGCGAGGTGGGCGCGCACCTCATCCGGGCCGCTGCGGGTGATGAAGCACAAGTCTTCGGAACCGGCGGCCTCGACCGACGCGGTGGTCCACTCTGGGTCGTCGGCCAGCGCCCCGACCGGCCGCAGGTTGAGTTTCTGCTCCCCGAAGCGCAGGGCGATCCGGCCTGAGGGACCGTACGTCTCTCGCCGCATGCCCAGAACCCGCTCGTACCACGCGGCGGTGGCCTCGACGTCTGTGCAGTTCAGCACGACATGATCGATCCGTTCCACCGCGAATCCCACGGTCAACCTCCTGTGGTGTGCAGCCGAAATTTGCTCGGCGCCAGAGTAATCCGACGGCTGTTGTCGCTCGTAGGGCGGCGACGGAACGGCCGGCGGCCTTTACGCCCCACTCACCAGACGTTTTAATACGTCTTATGACCGGCCCGTCGCTCGACCTCGAGTCCGCCGATCTGCGGGTCAGGCGCGGCAGCGTGCCAGCGAGCACCCAGCTCGCCGAAGCGCTCAAGGCCGCTATCATCAAGCAGCGGGTGCCCCGCGGCGGACGCCTGCCCAGCGAGCGGGAGCTGATCGAACGCTCCGGCCTGAGCCGGGTAACCGTGCGAGCGGCGGTCGGACTGCTCGAGCGCCAGGGCTGGCTGGTTCGGCGCCAGGGTCTGGGCACTTTCGTCACCAACCCGGTAAGACAAGAACTGGGCTCCGGCGTGCGCACGATCACCGAGGTCTTGGCCGGCTCTGGGATCACTCCGCATGTGGACGTGCTGTCCCATCGCGTCGGTGAGCCCCCGCAACGAGTAGCCGAAACGTTGGGCTTGTCCAGGGTTCTGTGCATCTACCGACGCTTCCGCGACGGGGACGTGCCCCTCGCGCTGATGATCGCCTACCTGCCGCCGGGACTCGGCAAGGCCGTCGAGCCGCTGCTGTCGAGCGCGTCCGACACGCAACCCGCGCGAGCGATGGAAAGCACCTACACGATGTGGGAGCGGCGACTGGGCACCCCCGTCGCCCGGGCCACCTATGAGATCCACGCCGCGGGGGCCTCCGTCGAGGTAGCCGGCGCATTGAATCTGCCGTTGGGCTCTCCCGTGCTCGTGCTCGAACGCGTCAGCTACGGCAATGACGGCAAGCCGCTGGAGGTCGTGGAGTTCCACTATCGTCCCGAGCGGTACCGGTTTTCGGTGACGCTGCCCCGGACCATGCCGGCGCCCGGTGCGGGGATTGTCGAGCGGCGCTGACGTGACTCAGCCAATTCTCAACAGATTCTTCGGTGGTTCATGGCTTGTCTCCCAGCATCCGCAAAGCCACTGGCCGCAGCATGTTTTCATGACGAACGAGCCCACGTGCGCGAACCTGGTCGAATGTTACCTGCGCACCCGCGGGCGACGCTATTTCCGTGGCCACCACGACGGTGAATACTTCTTCGTCACCGGTGCCCGCGCGTCCGCCGCGAGGCGCCTGCACGTCCACCTCGAGATCTCCCCCGAGCATGGCGACGTGCTGATCATTCGCGTGACTCCGGGGTGCTACTTCGCCGCCACCGAGCGCCCATGGCTGGTGCACTTCTCTGACACCTGGAACCGTCAGGAACGCGAAGTCACCGCGATCGTGCACGGCTCGTCCGATCCACAGCGGATCGGTCTGGTGGCGCGCAGGTCGCACTGGATCCGGCAGAACGTTTCCTTCGACGACTTCGCCGCCTTCGTCGACCGCACGATCGCCGACGCGACCGACCTCTTCGACGACTTGACTCCGGCGGTGGACCTGCCGACGGCGCATCCATTGCTGCGCGACGCCGGCTGATCCCCGCGACGGTAAGGCCCCGCACAGGACCCCGGCATAGTCAGCGCGGCGGTCAGCGAGATTTACTCGACCGGGGTGCTGTCGCCAGGCGCCCCGGTCAACATCACGGTGTGGAGCTATGTCGACCAGCTCGGCGTCCCGTGCTCACCGACGACCAGACGTTCGGCGACCCACACGAAGCGACCGAGGCCATCAGCGCGGCATTCGACGAATTGCGTTCAGCCGCAGGGGCTTCCGCCTAAACCGAAAGCACCGCGTCCAGCGCCGAATAGAACAAGCCCAAGCCGTCGTCGGAGGGGCCCGTCAACGCTTCGATGGCGTGCTCAGGGTGCGGCATCAACCCGACGACACGGCCGTTGGCGGAGCTGACTCCGGCGATGTCGTGCAGGGAGCCGTTGGGATTGTCGAGGTAGCGGAACACCACCCGGCCCTCCCCTTCCAGCTCGTCGAGCACATCGTCGGGGGCCACGTAGCGGCCCTCGCCGGACTTCAGCGGCACGAGCAGCTCAGCGCCCCACTCGAAACGCGACGTCCAGGCCGTTGAGATCGACGCCACCCGTAGCCACACATCGCGGCAGACGAAGTGCAGACCGACGTTGCGGGTGAGGGCCCCGGGCAGCAGGCCGGCCTCACACAGCACCTGAAAACCGTTGCAAATGCCCAACACTGGCATGCCGCGGTTCGCGGCGGCCACCACCTCGCCCATCACGGGGGCGAACCTCGCGATTGCCCCGGCCCGCAGGTAGTCGCCATAGGAGAAACCTCCCGGCACCACCACGGCGTCGACGCC
>NZ_LZKF01000083.1:0-21594 GCF_001672665.1 Mycobacterium sp. E2238
CGACCACGAACTCGTCCCGGGACTCCATCCCGCTGGCCCGCAGGTAGTGCGCGAACACCCGGACGCCGTTGCCGCACATCTGGGCGACGGAGCCGTCGGCGTTGCGGTAGTCCATGTACCAGTCGGCCGAGCCCACGCCGTCGGGCAGCCGGTCGAGCACGCCGGCCGAGAGGGCGGCGCCGGCGGTGGTCACCCGCAGCACCCCGTCGGCGCCCAGCCCGCGCCGCCGGTCGCACAAGGCGGCCACCCGGGCCGCGGTGAGCTCGAGCGTGGCCTCCGCGTCCGGGAGCACCACGAAGTCGTTCTCGGTGCCGTGGCCCTTTGCGAAAATCACCTGCTCAGGATACGTGGCCCCAGACTCGCAGCGCTTCGTCGACCAACCGCGCGCCATCCGCGGCGTCCAGCCAGTGGACCCGGTGGTCGCGGCGGAACCACGACCGCTGCCGTCGCACGTAACGCCGGGTGCCCACGTAGGTCTGTTCCCGCGCGTCGCGCAGTCGCTCGGCGCCGCCCCCGGCGTCGAGCGCCTCGATCACCTGGGCGTAGCCCAGGGCGCGCGACGCGGTGACCCCGTCACGCAGGCCCTCGCCGAGCAGCGCGCTCACCTCGCCGACCAGGCCCTGGTCGAACATGGCGTCGGTGCGCCGGGCCAACCGCTCGTCCAGAAGCGTTGTCTCGCAATCCAGTCCGACGATGGCGGCGTCCCACCTCGCCGGGCCGATGCGTGGTGCGGACGCGGCGAACGGCCGGCCGGTGAGCTCGACCACTTCGAGCGCCCGCACGGTGCGCCGCGCGTCGGTGGGCAGGATGGCCGCCGCAGCGGCGGGGTCGCGCCGGGCCAGCTCGGCGTGCAACCCGCCGACCCCGACCTCGGCCAGTCGCCGTTCCCAGCGCGCCCGCACGGCGGGATCGGTCGCGGGGAACGACCAGTCGTCGAGCAGCGACTGGATGTAAAGCATCGACCCGCCCACGATGATGGGCACGGCGCCGCGGGCGGCGATCGCCTCGACGTCGGCCGCGGCCGCGCGCTGGTAGCGGGCGACGGTCGCGGTCTCGGTGACGTCCAGGACGTCGAGCTGGTGATGCGGGATCCCGCGGCGTTGGTCGACGGGAAGCTTGGCCGTGCCGATGTCCATCCCGCGATAGAGCTGCATCGCGTCGGCGTTCAAGATTTCGGCGGCACCCTCAAGCCGTTCTGCAAAGGCGAGCGCCAGCTGCGACTTGCCGGTTCCGGTGGGGCCGATGATCGCCAGTGGTCGCACGGCCACCTCAGAGCTGCCAGGCGCCGGCGAAGTAGCCCACGCCGTAGGGCGCACCCCGGTACAGCTCCTTGGCCGACCGCGGCCCGGGCTCGGCCAGGCCGGCCAGCACCTGAAAGGCGACCCGGCCCAGGATCTGCCGCGGCAGCCGCGCCAGGGCGGCGATGTCGCCGGTTGCCAGCGCGTCGTCGAGGGCGGCCTGCGCACCGGCGTTGCCCGGGTCGAATCCGCCGGGTGCGGCAACGGCGTCCGGGTGTTCGCGCACTACCTGCGGGCCAGCGGGATGGAGTCCCGGGACGAGTTCGTGGTCGGGTCGCAGGCCGGCCCCCGACCGGTCACCGTGCACCGGGTCGACGCCACGTATGCCGACGTCACCGTCGACATGGGCAAGGCGAACACGCTGGGCCCGGGCGAGGCGACGGTCGGCGGGCATCGGTTCTCCGGCCTGGCGGTCGACGTGGGCAATCCCCACCTGGCGTGTGTGGATCCCGACCTGACCGCCGAGCGGCTGGCAAGGCTGGACGTCGCGGCGCCGGTCAGCTTCGACCACGCCCAGTTCCCGGAGGGGGTCAACATCGAAGTTCTCACGGCACCGGCCGGCGGCGCGGTGCGCATGCGCGTGCACGAGCGGGGCGTGGGCGAGACCCGCTCGTGCGGCACCGGCACGGTCGCGGCCACGGTGGCCGCGCTGGCCGCCGGCGGGGCGGACACCGGCACCCTGACGGTGCGGGTGCCGGGCGGCGATGTCGTCGTCACCATCACCGACGCCACCAGCTACCTGAGGGGCCCGTCGGTGTTGGTGGCGCACGGGGAGATCAGCGGGGAATGGTGGGAAGCGCAGCGACGTTAATTCGGGTGCACGACGCCGATCCGCCGTGCATCATCTTGTATTGCCTATGACACATCCTGAATTCTCCAATCCCGCTGTGCCGGAGCCGAGCACCGGCGAACTCGCCCTGGAAGAACGGTCGGCGCTGCGCCGCGTCGCCGGTCTATCCACCGAACTCGCCGACGTAACCGAAGTCGAGTACCGCCAGCTGCGGCTGGAGCGCGTGGTGCTGGTCGGCGTGTGGACCGACGGCACCGCCGCCGACAGCGAGGCCAGCATGGCCGAGTTGGCCGCTCTGGCGGAGACCGCCGGTTCCCAGGTGCTCGAGGGGCTCATCCAGCGCCGCGACAAGCCCGACCCGTCGACCTACATCGGCTCGGGCAAGGCCCAGGAGCTCCGCGAGGTGGTGCTGGCCACCGGCGCCGACACGGTGATCTGCGACGGTGAACTGTCCCCGGCGCAGCTGACCGCGCTGGAGAAGGCGGTGAAGGTCAAGGTGATCGACCGCACCGCGCTGATCCTGGACATCTTCGCCCAGCACGCCACCAGCCGGGAGGGCAAGGCGCAAGTATCGCTGGCCCAGATGGAGTACATGCTGCCGCGGCTGCGCGGCTGGGGTGAGTCGATGTCCCGGCAGGCCGGTGGCCGCGCCGGCGGCAGCGGGGGAGGCGTGGGCCTGCGCGGTCCCGGTGAAACGAAAATCGAGACCGACCGCCGCCGCATCCGCGAACGAATGGCCAAGCTGCGCCGCGAGATCAAGGACATGAAGCAGGTCCGCGACACTCAGCGCAGCCGCCGCCTGCACAGCGACATGCCCTCGATCGCCATCGTCGGCTATACCAACGCGGGCAAGTCCAGCCTGCTCAACGCGCTGACCGGCGCGGGGGTGCTGGTACAGGACGCGCTTTTCGCCACGCTGGAGCCCACCACCCGGCGCGCCGAGTTCGAAGACGGCCGCCCGCTGGTGCTCACCGACACCGTCGGGTTCGTCCGGCACCTGCCCACCCAGCTGGTCGAGGCGTTCCGCTCCACGCTGGAGGAGGTCGTCGACGCCGACCTGTTGCTGCATGTGGTCGACGGCTCCGATGCCAACCCGCTGGCGCAGATCAATGCGGTTCGCGCGGTGATCTCCGACGTCATCGCCGACCACGACGGCGACCCACCACCCGAGCTGGTGGTGGTCAACAAGGTCGACGCCGCGAGCGGCCTGACCCTGGCCAAGCTTCGCCACGCGCTGCCCGGCGCCGTCTTCGTCTCGGCCAGGACCGGCGAGGGCATCGACGCGCTCCGGCGCCGGATGGGCGAGCTGGCCGTTCCCGCCGACACCGCGGTGGACGTGGTGATTCCCTACCACCGCGGTGACCTGGTGGCCCGGCTGCACGCCGACGGTCGCGTGCAGCAGGAGGAGCACAACCCCGACGGCACCCGGATCAAGGCCCGCGTACCGGTGGCGCTGGCCGGGCGCCTGCAGGAGTTCTCGGCGCGCTGATCTCCCGGCGACCGGACCCGCCGGCCGCCGACCAACCGTCTGGTTGGTATATGTTGGGCGACAGAGTTTCCAGTCGCCGGAGGTCATCCACATGGGCAGTGCCGTCAAGTACCAGCGCACTCTTTTCGAGGCGGAGCACGACCTGTTCCGTGAGTCCTACCGGGCGTTCCTCGATCGCCACGTCGCACCCCATCACGACGAATGGGAGAAGTCGAAGATCGTCGACCGCGGCGTGTGGCTCGAGGCCGGCAAGCAGGGCTTCCTCGGCATGGCAGTGCCGGAGGAATACGGCGGCGGGGGCAACCCCGACTTCCGGTACAACACGATCATCACCGAGGAGACCACCGCCGGTCGCTATAGCGGGATCGGCTTCGGCCTGCACAACGACATCGTGGCGCCGTACCTGCTGGCGCTGGCCACCGAAGAGCAGAAGCAGCGCTGGCTGCCGAAGTTCTGCACCGGCGAGACCATCACCGCGATCGCGATGACCGAGCCGGGAACCGGCAGCGACCTGCAAGGCATCAAGACGCGCGCGGTCAAGCAGGGCGACCACTACGTGCTCAACGGCGCGAAGACGTTCATCACCAACGGAATCAATGCCGACCTGGTGATCGTGGTGGCGCAGACCGATCCCGACAAAGGGGCGCAGGGCTTTTCGTTGCTGGTTGTCGAACGCGGCATGGAAGGTTTCGAACGCGGCCGGCACTTGAACAAGATCGGGCTGGACGCGCAGGACACCGCCGAGTTGTCGTTCACCGATGTCAAGGTGCCCGCCGACAACCTGCTGGGGCAGGAGGGCATGGGATTCATCTACCTGATGCAGAACCTGCCGCAGGAACGGATTTCGATCGCCATCATGGCGGCCGCGGCGATGGAGCAGGTGCTGGAAGAAACCCTGCAATACACCAAGGAACGCAAGGCATTCAACAAGCCGATCGGCAGTTTCCAGAACAGCCGCTTCGTGCTCGCCGAGCTGGCGACCGAGGCGACGGTGGTGCGCATCATGGTCGACGAGTTCATCCGGCTGCACCTGGACAAGAAGCTGACGGCGGAGCAGGCGGCGATGGCCAAGTGGTACTCCACCGAAAAGCAGGTGCACCTGATCGACCGTTGCCTGCAGCTGCACGGCGGCTACGGCTACATGCGCGAATACCCCGTTGCCCGAGCCTATTTGGACGCGCGGGTGCAGACCATCTACGGCGGAACGACCGAGATCATGAAAGAGATCATCGGCCGCAGCCTCGGGGTCTAGCCCTAACAGCGACAACACCATCACGCCGATTCGCACGGCGACGGCAAACCCCATCAATGCGCGCCACGCGGGGTGATTTTTCGGGTAGACCGCTGACGAGTTAATGGCTTCACGTACCGTCGGCCCATGTGGTCGGGGCACATGTATCCGGGGTATGCCATCCGCGTAATGGCGCGTAGTCGAGCCGAAAAGCACGCCGCCGTCGACCACTCCGGCAAGTGCGGCAACATGCGCGGGCGCGAAACCAAAGCGCGCGGCGCCCGCCGTGCGTTATTGCGCAGGCGGACGCCCGGTTCGGGGTTTGACTCGAATACTCATACGCCGCGCGGCCGGTCGCGATTTGAGCGTGGCTCTGCATCGATTCGACATCGGCGTGGTATCCGTTTTTGTACTATTCGTGATTTGACTTCGCATTTTTCGTATGCGGGAGCAAAGTTATGCGAGCCCGGCGATAATGCGGATCGGAACGGGGTTGTTTCCCCACGGTCGGACTACGGCCCGCTTGCCGGCTGTGCAGGTACGGGCATAGCCGCTGACAGGGGCGCAGCCGTCGGCTGGGAGGCTTGGTGAACGGGCAGAGAGGTCGCATGCGCAGGCTGGTCGGAAGCGCGCTGGTCACCTTGACCGCCACGGCAATAGCCGTCGCCTTGCTGGCGCCGCCTGCGGCGGCGTCCCCCATCGGCGACGCCGAGGCGGCCATGATGGCGGCGTGGGAGAAGGCCGGCGGTGACGGTTCACCCCTCGGCGCCCGGAAGGGCGATGTCTATCCCGCCGGGGACGGTTTCGCGCTGGACTTCGACGGCGGCAAGATGTTCTTCACCCCGGCGACCGGCGCCAAATTCGTCTACGGGCCGATACTGGACAAATACGAGATGCTGGGCGGACCCGCGGGCAGCGATCTGGGCTTTCCCGCGATCAACGAGGTGCCCGGCCTCGCCGGACCCGACAGCCGCGTGAGCACCTTCTCCGCCAGCGATAAGCCGGTGATCTTCTGGACGCCCGAGCACGGCGCGTTCGTGGTGCGCGGCGCGATCAACGCCGCCTGGGACAAGCTCGGCAGTTCGGGCGGCGTCCTCGGGGTCCCCGTCGGCGACGAAACGTACAACGGCGAGGTGTCCGCCCAGAAGTTCAGCGGCGGCCAGGTCTCGTGGAACAGGCAGACGAAACAGTTCTCCACCGAGCCGCCCGCACTGGCCGACCAGTTGAAGGGCCTGCAGGTGGCGATCGATCCCACCGCGGCCATCAACATGGCCTGGCGCGCGGCCGGCGGCCCCAATGGGCCGTTGGGGGCGAAGAAGGGCGCGCAGTATCCGATCGGCGGCGACGGAATCGTCCAGGACTTCGCCAACGGCAAAGTGTATTTCAGCCCCGCCACCGGCGCGAACGCCGTCGAGAGCAACATCCTGGCCAAGTACGAGTCGCTCGGCGGACCCGCCGGCAGCGACCTGGGTTTCCCCACCGCCAACGAATCCGACGGCGGCATCCCGTCCAGCCGCATGGTCACCTTCTCGGGCGCCGACAAACCGGTGATCTTCTGGACGTCGGAGCGTGGCGCGTTCGTGGTGCGCGGCGCCATGAAGGCGGCGTGGGACAAGCTTCGCGGACCGACCGGCAAGCTGGGCGCGCCCGTCGGCGACCAGGCCGTGGACGGCGACGTCGTCTCCCAGCAGTTCGCCGGCGGCAAGATCTCGTGGAACCGGGCGAAGAACACGTTCAGCACGGATCCGGCCAACCTCGCGCCGCTGCTGTCCGGCCTGCAGGTGTCGGGCCAGAACCAGCCGAGCAGCTCGGCGACGCCCGCCCATGCCAAGAAGTTCACCTGGCAGTGGTGGTGGTTGCTGGCCGCGATCCCGGTGCTGGTGCTGATCGGCTTGGCGGGGTTGCTGGCGATCGGCTGGCGTCGGCGTCGCGCTTTACGTGAGGACGCCGGCTACGAGCTTCCTCGCGACCTCGATACCGGTTACGACGCCGGTGCCGACCAGGAGTGGGGACGCGACGACGTCACCACCGAGCATTTCGCGCGTCAGCAGGAAGCGCCCGAGGCCGCGAGTCGGGTCAGCTGGCGGCGCGCCGGCGCGGACGAGGATTCATTCGAGCAGGACCCCGACGCGGTGGATACCGACTCCTTCTCGGCGGTGTCGCCGGCGGCCCTGTCGGAGGCCGGCTACCCCGAAACGGAAACCGAATACGCCGAATCCGAGTACGCCGATTCGGATTACGCCGACGAGGAATACGCAGACCAGCATTACGCCGAGGTCGAATACGCCGACGAGGAGCGAGAGTCCGCCTACGCAGATGCCCCCCGCGGGGACGACGACTATGTGGAGGCGGAATACCTCGACGTCGCCGCGGCGCGCACGCCCCCGGACCCCGAGTTCGACGCGGGTGACCCCGACGTCGCCGCTCCCCAGGCCGAGTATCCGGATGTTGCGGTCACGGACGTCGCCGAGGCCGCCGCTCCCGAGGTCGCCGGCCCGGAAACCGTCGTGCCGACGGCGGCGGCCGCCGCCGCGGCCGAGCAACGCAGCGGGAGGCACGCGGCCACGGACGACGAGGACACCGCAGGGGGAGCCGGCCCGTCCGGGCGTCCGACCATCCACCTACCGCTCGACGACCCCTATCAGGTGCCCGACGGGTATCCGATCAAGGCGAGCGCCCGCTTCGGGCTGTACTACACGCCGGGCAGCGAGCTCTACCACGACACGCTCGCCGAAATCTGGCTGTCCAGCGAAGAAGTGGCGCAGGCCAACGGCTTCGTGAAGGCGGACTAGGCCCGCCCGAAAGTCCCGACCGGCTAGACCTTGCGGATCACCGTGACGACCTTGCCCAGCACGGTCGCGTCATTGCCGGGAATGGGGTCGAAGGCCGGGTTGTGCGGCATCAGCCAGACCTGACCGCCCGCGCGCTTGAACGTCTTCACGGTGGCTTCCCCGTCGAGCATGGCCGCCACGATGTCGCCGTTGTCGGCGACGTTCTGCTGGCGCACCACCACCCAGTCGCCGTCGCAGATCGCCGCCTCGACCATGGAGTCGCCGACGACCTTGAGCAGGAAGAGCGTGCCCTCGCCGACCAGCTCACGCGGCAACGGGAAGACGTCCTCGACCGCCTCCTCGGCGAGGATGGGGCCACCGGCCGCGATGCGCCCGAGGACCGGAACGAACGTCGGCTCCGGCAGTGCGTCCGAGCCGGCGACATCGGTGGTACGCGCCGCCACCTCGTCATCGGCGCCGCGGACGTCGACGGCCCGCGGGCGGTTCGGGTCGCGGCGCAGGTATCCCTTGCGCTCCAGGGTGCGCAGTTGGTGGGCCACCGACGAGGTCGACGTCAGGCCGACGGCGTCGCCGATCTCCCGGATGCTCGGCGGGTAACCGCGACTGGTGACCGACGCGCGAATGACGTTCAGAATGGTGCGTTGCCGTTCGGTCAGCGATGAATCCACGGCGTGCAGCCGACCGTCCGCGCCGGCCGATGAGGTGTCGTTGCTGTCGCTCATGGCTCTGAATGTAACCCCACTACGGCCGAGAATCAAACATGTGTTCGACTAGCGTGTCGCCCTCCCGGGGTAGCCGCAAAACCGCCCGCAGACGCGATTAATCACAAAGGTGTAACTCTTCGGCAGATCGGGTATTTCAGCCGCATGTCAGCTCTAGCGACCACGGACTTGTCGGTGGCGTGGTCTAGCGTTCGACTCGTGCGACACGCTTCGCTCACATGTTCGGATTTCGAACACACGAGCGATACAGTCGAACAGCTGAGCGAATCAAGTTGACCGGAGGAACGCAGATGACAACCATCCACACGCTGGCGCCGCGTACCAGCAGCCCTCGTCGTCCGGTCAACGGGCCGGTCCAGGGGCTCCGTTACGGCCGGGACGGGCTGGCCCGTTCGCGCCGGCCCGGTCCGTCGAGGCCGGCGGGCGCACCCACGCGCTATTACGGCACCGGCGTCGCGATGTCGGCCGCGCCTCATCGCAAGCGGCCCGTCACGGTGGCCACCACCGTCTGGTTGGCGCTGGCCGCCGGCGCGATCACCCTGTGGCTGGGCCTGGTCGGGAACGTCGGTCAGGTGCTCAACGGCGGCGCCGGGAGTTCGGCCGCTCACGTACCCGACCGGTTGGCCGTGGTCCGCGTCGAGGCGGGGGAGTCGCTGCAAGACGTCGCTCACCGGGTGGCGCCCGATGCGCCGACGCGTCAGGTTGCCGACCGCATCCGCGAACTCAACGACATGAACTCGCCGACATTGGTGGCGGGCCAAACGCTGATCGCCCCGGTGGGCTGACCACCGCCCTCGCGGGCCGGCTGCATTCGCCGCGCAGGTGAGCGCACGGGTACGCTCGTGCTGCGGTACCTGGTGTTTGTCGGCACGGCGAAGGAGCGGCCATGCATTGCCCGTTCTGCCGTCATCCCGATTCCCGGGTGATCGACTCGAGGGAAACCGATGAAGGTCAGGCCATCCGTCGCCGCCGATCGTGTCCCGAGTGCGGGCGGCGCTTCACGACCGTGGAAACCGCGGTTCTCGCGGTGGTCAAGCGCAGTGGAGTCACCGAACCCTTCAGCAGGGAAAAGGTCATCAGCGGTGTCCGCCGGGCCTGCCAGGGTCGCCAGGTGGACGATGACGCGCTGAACCTGCTGGCCCAACAGGTCGAGGACACCGTGCGGGCCGCGGGTTCCCCGGAGGTCGCGAGTCATGAGGTCGGGCTTGCCATTCTCGGCCCGCTGCGCGACCTCGACGAAGTGGCGTACCTGCGGTTCGCGTCGGTATACCGCTCCTTCGAGTCCGCGGCCGATTTCGAGCGCGAGATCCAGGCACTGCGCGAACACCGCCAGGTGACAACGCCGAGCTGACGGCCGGGCTCAAGCCGTCCCGGCTAGGCTCGTTTTCATGCCCACCGCGTTGCATCCCGACCTCGAGGCGTTGGCACCACTCCTGGGAACCTGGGCCGGCCAGGGTGCGGGCGAATACCCGACGATCCAGCCCTTCGACTACCTCGAAGAAGTGGTCTTCTCTCACGTCGGCAAGCCGTTTCTGGCCTACGCGCAAAAGACCAAGGCGCCCGACGGCAAGCCGTTGCATGCCGAGACCGGATACCTTCGCGTGCCGCAGCCCGGTCACGTCGAGCTGGTGCTGGCGCACCCGAGCGGCATCACCGAGATCGAGGTCGGTACCTATTCGGCCACCGGCGGCCGGATCGAGATCGAGCTGTCGACTACGGACGTCGGGCTGACCCCGACCGCCAAAGAGGTGACGGCGCTTGGCCGTTCCTTCCGCATCGACGGCGACGAGCTGGCGTATTCGGTGCGGATGGGCGCGGTCGGGCAGCCC
The DNA here is from genome assembly GCF_001672665.1 of Mycobacterium sp. E2238. Taxonomy (NCBI): domain Bacteria; kingdom Bacillati; phylum Actinomycetota; class Actinomycetes; order Mycobacteriales; family Mycobacteriaceae; genus Mycobacterium; species Mycobacterium sp. E2238. The sequence goes on from NZ_LZKF01000083.1 coordinate 10,152, forward strand.
TTGCAGCACCACCTCGCCGCGGTGCTCCACCGGCAGCGCTGAGCCGGTCCGGGGTCAGTCCAGGTGCGTCACACCGTCATTGACGACGCGCCCGGCCACGCCCACCCAGCCCTCGGCGTTCCACGTCGTCTCGATGATCGATCCCTTGCCCTGAGTGACGTGTAGATCGCGGCTGAGGTAGTCGGTGATGCGCATCGCTGCCGAGCCGGTCGCCTCGTCTTCCGGCACACCGAGGTTGGCGGCAAACATGCGCGCGCGTACCGATCCGGCGGCCCGATCGGTCCACGCCCACAGGTAGTGCGCGGTGTCGTCGGAGAAATCTTCCGGGTTGGCGGCGAGAAGGTCGTCGGCTGAATCGAATTCGTGCAGGGCGACCTCAGGTGCCCAGTCCGACCGTGCGCTGATGCCCGCCATTTCCGGCCCATAGCTCACCTGCACGATGCCGGCCCTCACCTGTAGCGTGTTGATCGGCGTTCCGTTCTCGCGCAGCCACCACGCCGCCCCGACGGTGGGGTGCCCGGCGAACGCGATCTGGATCAGTGGGGTGTAAATGGTGGCGTGCGCTGTCGTCGATCCGGCAGCCGGAAGGTCGACGAAAACCGTTTCGCTATAGCCCAATTGAGTCGCGAGCCGTTGCCGAGCCGCGGGCTCGACCTGGGCGGCGTCCACGACGCCGAGCGGATTGCCGAAATTTCCCTCCGCGTCGGTGAACACCCGCAACACAGTGACGTCGATACCCATGGCCCGACTGTACGGCCCCGGCGGGTTTCAGGTAGCGCTGCGTTCGTCGGATCCCATGGCGTTCAGCACGGCGACGCGGGTGGGGGCGGGGCCGGTGACGGCCTTCTCGCCGCCGCCGCTGCGGAGCAGCTCGCGCAGGGCGGCCTGATCGTATTCGGCGGGCGCGCTGGTGTCGATGAAGCGTTCGACCACGTCGATGAAGCGAGCCGGGTCGTCGTGGAAGGGGAAGTGGCCGGAGCCCTGGAAGATTTCCAGGCGGGAGCCTGGCATCGCCGCGTGCGCCATCCACGCATGACGCACCGGGACGACCACATCCTTGGTGCCCCAGACGATCTGCACCGGGATGGCTTCCGTCAGATAACACCGGTCGAGCATGGTGACGATCTGCCCGCGCCAGTCCACCACCGCCCGCAGGGTCCGGCTGAACGCCGCCGACGCCGTCGGCTCCGGCAGGTCGTCGAGGATCCGCAGGACGTTGGGCAGGTCCCGGCCCAGCCCGGTCGATCCGATCGCGAGGCCGGCGATCCGTCCGGCCAGCTGCACCGCCGGCAGCACCAGGGGAAGCCGCAGCAAGGCGAGCGCCTCGCTGCCCATGGGCAACGAGGCCAACCGGAAGGCGACGTTGACATCCTTGGTGACGCCGCCGGCCGCGACCAGGATCAGCCGGTCGACCAAATGCGGGAACTGGTAGGCGAATTGCATGGCCACGCCGCCGCCCAGCGAATGGCCGACAACCGTGACCCGCTCGATGTCGAGCACGCTGAGCAGGTCGCGCATCCCGTTGGCGTAGGCGGCGACCGAATAGTCGGCGCGTGGCTTGTCGGATCGCCCATGGCCCAACAGGTCCGGGGCGATGACCGTGAACCGCTGGGCGAGCTTGGCCTGCACGGTATTCCAGGTGGTGGAGTTGTCGCCGATGCCGTGAACCAGCAGGATCGCCGGCCCGTCACCGGCGATCCGGTAGGCCCGCTTGTAGCCGTGGATGGTGCGGTACTCCAGCCGGGGCGCGCTGACCTCCCGCACCGGGCGGAGAGTGCTCTTGCGCGTCCGCTCGGTCATGTCGCCACCTTGGGTGTCGGGCCGGGCTAAGGCCGGGCGGAAAGGTCAGGCCTGGTCGTCGTCGCCGCGCTTCTTCTCCGCCTCCTGGGCGAGGAATCGCTCGAACTCTGCGCCAAGCTCGTCGCCGCTAGGCAGGTCCTCGTCGCGAGTTAGTAACGACCTGTTCTCCTGAGCGTCGATGAAGGCATCGTACTGGCGCTCGAGCGCGGTCACCACTTGAGCAACCTCCGCGCTCGCCTCGACCTGCTCGTCGATCTTGGTCCGGATCACCGCCGCCGCTTCGGTCAACGCCGTCAGCGGCAGCTCGAGCGATGCGATCTTGGCCACCTGTTCGAGCAACGCCTCGGCGGCCGCCGGGTAGTCGGTCTGCGTCAGGTAATGCGGCACATGCACGGTGTAGCCGACGACCTCGTGACCGTGCTGGGCCATCCGGTATTCCAGCAGGTTCGACGCGCTGCCGGGAACCTGGATCTCCGAAATCCACGGCGTGAACTCGGCGATCAACTCGGGATTGTTGGAGTGCGCCGTCATCGTGATGGGCCGCGTATGCGGCACCGCCATCGGCACGGTGCCCAGGCCGATGGTCTGGCGAACGTTGAGGCGCTCGGCCAACAGGCGGACCGCGGTGATGAAGCGCTCCCACTTCAGGTCCGGTTCCATCCCGGCGAGCAGCAGAAACGGGGTGCCGATGGTGTCGCGCAGCGCGTACAAGCTCAGCTCGGGGTCGTCGTAGTTGGTGAAGTGATCGGTCTTGAAGGTCATCAGCGGTCGCCGCGACCGGTAATCCAGCAATTCGTCGATGGCGAAGGACGCCACCAGCTCGGAGTCCAACACCGCTTTCAGATGCGACGAGGCCAGCCGGATCGCGTGGCCGGCATCCGAGAAACCTTCCAACGCGTGCACCAGCACAGGGCCTCGCCCGTCCGACGTCGACAGCTGGGGCGCGGGCAGCTCGAGCTCATACATGCCGGCTTGTCCCGGCTGGTAGTGCTCCTGCGGGTCCTGATCGTGAGCCATCGGAATCGCCTCCTCTCGGGGGTTTCTCCAGGGTGCCCTACCAGTGTCCCCCGAATCGGTGGGCACCAATATCAAACAGCGATGTGAAGTTCGGGTTTAATCCGAAAGCGAACGTCTGGGGGTCGCCACTGAATTATGTCCGCGAGTCAGGTGGCACGCGACGCGTCGAAATCTGCTCTCTGCGCAGGTGTCAGGCATGATGAATCCGATGCGCGTTCCGACCGTGATGCTGTGCCTGGTGGTCGCCGTGGCGACGTCGGTGACGTCGTGCAAGCGGCCGCCGGGCGATCATGCGTCGGCCCCTCCGGCGGCCCCGCCGCGGAGCAGTGCGCCGGTGCAGCGGCTGGGTCAGCCCCAGCAAAAGGCGGTGGCGGGGCCGGTGGACCCGGACAAACGCGTCGGCGCGATCTTCATCGACGGCGGTCCGCTGCACGTATGCACGGGCTCGGTGGTGCATTCCGCGGGTGGCAACCTGATGATGACCGCGGCGCACTGCCTGGCCGGGGCCTCCAAAATCACCTTCGTGCCAGGTTTCATCGGCGACGCGCCCCCCGCGCCAACCGATGTGTGGAAGGCCGACGCCGTCTACCTCGATCCCCGCTGGACCGCCAGCAAGGATCCCAACGCCGACTACGCAATCGCACGGCTGAGTAACGACGCCGGGGGCTCGGTGGAGTCGCGCGCCGGCCTGGCGCTGACGCTGGGCACGACGCCGCCGCCCGGCAGCCACGTCACCGTGATGGGCTATCCGGCCGGCGTGGGTGGCGCCCCCATCGGGTGTCAGGCCAGCACGTCGCTGACCGAGGCCGGATTCCCGTCGTTCCCATGTGAGGGGCTGGTGGACGGCACCAGCGGCGCGCCCTGGGTCAGCGGCACCACGCTCACCGGGGTGATCGGCGGCTTCGAGCGCGGTGGCTGCGCGGCGAACGTGTCGTATTCGGCGCCGTTCGACGCCCAGACCGCGCGGTTGCTGGCCCGCGCCGATGCCGGCGGCCCCGGCGACCCGATTCCCGGGGAGCTCGACGACAGCTGCTAGGCGCGGAACTGGTTGAGCGCGCGCACTTTGTTCATCACGTCGAGCGCGGCCACCTTGTAGGCCTCGGAGAACGTGGGGTAGTTGAACACGGCGTCCACCAGGTATTCGACGGTGCCGCCGCAGCCCATGACGGCCTGCCCGATGTGCACCATCTCGGTGGCGCTGGTGCCGAAGATGTGCACGCCCAAGAGCTTGAGATCGTCGGTGGACACCAGCAGCTTGAGCATGCCGTAGGAGTCACCGGCGATCTGGCCGCGGGCCAGTTCGCGGTACCTGGCCACGCCGACCTCGTAGGGGATCGCGTTCTTCGTCAGCTCCACCTCGGTGGCGCCCACGTAGGAGACCTCGGGGATGGAGTAGATGCCGATCGGCTGCAGTTCGGTGATCCCGTCGGTCGGCTCCCCGAATGCGTGGTAGGCGGCGAGCCGGCCCTGCTCCATCGAGGTCGCGGCCAGCGCCGGGAAGCCGATCACGTCGCCGACGGCGTAGATGTGCGGCACCTTGGTCTGGAAGAAGTCGTCGACGAAGATCCGGCCCCGGTTATCGGCCTCCAGTTCGGCGTTGTGCAGGTCGAGGTGGTCGGTCTGGCCCTGCCGCCCGGCGGAATACATCACGGTCTCGGCGGGGATCTGCTTGCCGCTGGCCAGGGTCGTGACGGTGCCGGCCGAGCCGACGTCGACCGCGGTCACCTCCTCGCCGAACCGGAACGTCACCGCCAGGTCGCGCAGGTGGAACTTCAGCGCCTCCACCACCTCGGGGTCGCAGAAGTCCAGCATGTCGCTGCGCTTCTCCACGACGGTGACCTTGGTGCCCAGCGCGGCGAACATCGAGGCGTATTCGATGCCGATTACGCCGGCACCGACCACCACCATCGAGGTGGGCAACGATTTGAGGTCGAGGATCCCGTCGGAGTCGAGCACCCGCTCCTCGTCGAACTCGACGCCGGACGGCCGCGCGGGCCGGGTGCCGGTGGCGATGACGATGTATTTGCCGCTGACAGTTAACTTTTCGCGACGGGACGGGTCTTCGACCTCGATGGTGTGCGGGTCGACGAACCGGCCGTGACCCAGCAACAGGTCGATGCGGTTGCGCATCAGCTGGTTGCGCACCACGTCGACCTCCTTGCCGATCACGTGCTGGGTGCGGGCCAGCAGGTCGGCCGGGGTGATCTTCTCCTTGACGCGATAGCTCGCGCCGTACAGCTCTCGTTGACTCATCCCGGTCAGGTAAAGGACGGCCTCGCGCAACGTCTTTGACGGGATGGTGCCGGTCTGGACGCACACGCCACCGAGCATCTGGCCGCGTTCGACGACCGCAACCGACTTGCCGAGCTTGGCCGAGGCGATGGCGGCCTTCTGGCCGCCGGGCCCCGAACCGATGACCACCATGTCGTACTCTTGCGCCGAACTCATGGGGTAACAGTAGATCAGCGGAACTCACAGTGCTGGGTTCATTCACAGGCCCGGGATTCCATCCGTTCTCGCGCGCACCGGCCGACGGTGGGGCCCGTCAGCGTGGTGCCCATGACGACGCATCGACCTGACTTCAAACTGAACCGGCCCGGCGCACTGATCGCCGCGCTGCCGGCCGTTCTCGGCTTCGTTCCCGAAAATTCATTGGTACTGGTGTCTTTGGACGGTGGTGACCTCGGAGCGGTGCTGCGGGTCGACCTCACCGACGAGCTGGAGGCGCGGGTCGGACACCTCGCGGAGGTCGCCGCCGCGGCCCGGCCGGATGCCGCGATCGCGGTGATCGTCGACGCGGAGGGCGCGCACTGCCCCTGCTGTAACGAGGATCACCGGCTGGTGTGCGATGCGCTCGCAAAGTCGTTGGCCGAGCACGACATCGAGCTGTGGGCCGCCCACGTGGTCGACCGGGTCGCACTCGGTGGGCGCTGGCACTGCGTGGACGGTTGCGGTTCGAGCGGCCTCGTCGACGATCCGTCGGCGTCGCCGCTGGCGGCCGCGGCGGTGCTCGACGGCAGGCGGCTGTATGCACGCCGCGCCGATCTGCAGGCCGTCATCGCGATCGAGGACACGGCGCGCAGCGCCAAATTGACCGCCGTGATCGACCGGCAGCAGACCAGGCGCCGGGCCGCCCACCGCGCGGATCCGGCCCGCTGCGCCCGCGCCGACGTGAAGCACGCGATGACGGCCGCGTCCCGTGTCGCCGCCGGCCAGGCACTGACCGCGGCCCAGCTGGCGAAGCTGGCCTGCGCGCTGGGCGACGCGCAGGTGCGCGACATCCTCTACGCCCTGGCGGTCGGTGAAAATGCCGACGAGGCGGAGTCTTTGTGGGCGCAGTTGGCGCGCACCCTGCCCTCGCCCTGGCGGGCCGAGGCGCTGGTGTTGCTTGCGTTCAGCGCCTACGTCCGTGGCGACGGGCCGCTGGCGGGGATATCGCTGGAGGCCGCACTGCGCTGCGAACCCGCGCATCGTATGGCGGGCATGCTGGACACGGCGTTGCAGTCCGGCCTGCGGCCCGAGGACATCCGGGAATTGGCGCTCACCGGCTACCGGCTGGCCAAAGAGCTCGGTGTGCGGTTGCCGCCGCGACGGCCGTTCGGGCGCCGGGCGGGCTAGCCTGCGACGGACGAGCGGTCAGACTTTCTCGACCTTGACCGCGTGCGCCATCTCGTGCGGGAGGGTGACGTTCTCGTGGCCCGGGATGACGATGGTGACCCCGGCCGGCCCGGTCTCGACGGTCACCCGGGCGTTGGGGACGACGCCGGCGTCCTTCAGGCGGGTGATCAGGTCGATGTCGCCTTGCACATGTTCGGTCAGCTGGCGGACGACCACGGCCACCGGCGAGCCGGGCGGCAACTCGGTCAGGCGGACGAGGTTGGCGTCGTCGGCGCCGGACTCGGGGCCGACGCCCAGGTCCAGCAGCCCCGGGATCGGGTTACCGAAGGGGGAGGTGGTCGGGTGGTTGAGCACCTTCACCAGCCGCCGCTCGACGTCCTCGCTCATCACGTGCTCCCACCGGCATGCCTCGGCGTGCACTTCCTCCCAGGGCACCCCGATGACGTCGACGAGCAGTCGCTCGGCGAGGCGGTGCTTGCGCATGACGGAAATGGCCAGCGCACGGCCCTTGTCGGTGAGCTCGAGGTGGCGGTCCCCGGCGACGTGGAGCAACCCGTCGCGCTCCATCCGGGATACGGTCTGGCTGACGGTCGGCCCGCTCTGTTCGAGGCGTTCGGCGATGCGCGCACGCAGCGGGGTCACGCCCTCTTCTTCGAGGTCGTAGATGGTCCGCAGGTACATCTCGGTGGTGTCAACCAGGTCGTTCATTCAGCACCTTCCATCGACGCCGAGTCTACTTGGCCAGCTGCGCGAATGGGTGTAACGCTGCCCCGACAAGCAGTATGCCCGCCGCGTGCGCGGCGGGCATACCGTCTGCTACCTAGCTGGGGGTCTTAGCTTGCGTACGACCGTAGCCGGTCGGCGCGCTCGCCGTGGCGGAGTTTGGACATTACGTCCCGCTCGATCTGCCGGACCCGCTCGCGCGAGAGGCCGAACAGCTTGCCGATCTGATCGAGGGTGCGCGGCTGGCCGTCGTCCAGGCCGAAGCGCAGCCGGATCACCTGGTGCTCGCGCTCGTCGAGAGTGGCGAGCACGCTGCGGATGTCGGTGTGCAGCAGCTCGGCGATCACCGCGTTCTCGGCGGACATCGCCTCGGCGTCCTCGATGAAATCGCCCAGCGGGGCCTCTTCCTCGGAGCCGACCGGCATGTCCAGGCTTACCGGGTCGCGGCTGTGCTCGAGCAGATCGTTGATCTTCTCGACCGGGATGCCGGACTCGGCCGCGAGCTCCTCGTCGGTGGCCTCGCGTCCCAGGTTCTGGTGCATCTCCCGCTTGATCCGCGCCAGCTTGTTGACCTGTTCAACCAGGTGCACCGGCAGCCGGATGGTGCGGCTCTGGTCGGCCATGCCACGGGTGATGGCCTGACGAATCCACCACGTCGCATAGGTGGAGAACTTGAATCCCTTTGTGTAGTCGAACTTCTCCATCGCGCGGATCAGGCCCAGGTTGCCCTCCTGGATGAGGTCCAGCAGCGGCATACCGCGACCCGTGTAGCGCTTGGCCAGCGACACCACGAGACGCAGGTTCGCTTCCAGCAGGTGACGGCGCGCGGCCTGTCCATCGCGCGCGACGGCCTCGAGGTCGCGTCGGCGGTTCTCGCCGAGGCGCTTGCGAGTTTCGAGCAGATGCTCGGCGTAGAGCCCGGCCTCGATGCGCTTGGCCAGTTCGACCTCACCCGCCGCGTTCAGCAGCGCCGTCTTACCGATGCCATTGAGATACACGCGCACGAGGTCCGCGGCGGGGCTTTGAGCATCCAGATCGCCGTCAAATCTGCTCGTGCTGGCGTTCGCCATAGCGACCTCCCGTTCGGCTTGTAACTGTCATTGAGTTCAACGACAGATCAGCCCTGAGAGTTCCCAGCCCTTTGTGATCTCACACGTCTTGACGTGCAGAAATGTGCCGTTGACCTGAGAATGTCCTGAGAAGTACGGGCTATTCCCAGCCCTGCGGTCCGGTAGGCCAGCTCGACTCGGGATGGCGGGGCGCTTCGATCGCGGGCCGCTCGGCGCTCGGGAACAGCGGCGTGCGGCGCCGGGCATCGTCGAACCGCCGTGGCTCGTCGGGGCTGCGCGGTGGCCGGTCGTTGGCGATCAGCACCGCCATCCAGGGCAACGGGATCGACACGGCAACGATCGCCAGTGAGATCAGACCGTTGTGCCACGCGCCGTATGCCAGCGCGGCCAGGATGAGCGCCGGGATTCGGAACCCCATCAGCGTCAAGTATTTCCGGACCCGTGCGCGGTGCTGTTCTTCATAGGAGGGTGCTGCGGCGGTGATGAGCACCGGCCGGCCCTCATCGTCGAACCCCAGATCGGATTCGCGCTTCATTTCTCCACTCTCCCACACCTGACCAATTCCGGCAGGAGCGAGTTACGGGGCACAATGTCAGGCATGGATACCCAGACGATCGAACGCACCGAGACCGACGAACGCGTCGACGACGGGACGGGCAGCGATACGCCCAAGTACTTCCACTACGTCAAGAAGGACAAGATCGCCGAGAGCGCGGTCATGGGTAACCACGTGGTGGCGTTGTGCGGGGAGGTGTTTCCCGTCACCAAGGCGGCCAAGCCGGGCTCGCCGGTGTGCCCGGATTGCAAGCAGATCTACGACCGGATGAAGAAGGACTAGGTCGGCTGCGACGGCTCAGCCGTCAGCGTCGCGCTATCGGCCGGGCCGGGCTCCGGTGACGAAGCCGCCGGCCGCTTCAGCACCGTCACGCGGGCTTCCAGCCACTTGCGCAGCCGGTGGGCGTGCGTCTTCGGCGCCGGGAACTCCTCCTGGATCGCCGCGTTGAGTTCGGCGCCGAGCATGACCGCGAACCCGCCGAAGAAGGCGAACAGCAGGAACGCGATCGGTGTGGCCAGCGCGCCGTAGGTGTAGCCGGTGCTGGTGATCCAGCGCAGGTAGACGCGGAGGCCCAGGGTGGCGATCAGGAACACCGCCGTGGCGAGCACCGCGCCGAAGATGAGGCGGTGCGTCGGAAGGGGTTCGGGCAGCGCCACCCGGTACAGGATGACCACCCCGACCAGCAGGCCGAGGATCAGCGCCGGGTAGTAGCCGTAGCGCAAGACGTTCGCCAGGTCGTACGGGATGTGTTCGCTCACCTTGCGCGGACCCACCACCAACACCGGCGCCGCTACCACGACGAACACCAGCATCACCATGTACAGGAACAGGGCGAACAGCCGCTGTCGCACGGGGTGCCGCAGCGGAGTCTGGTCGTGCGCCTCCACCACGGCATCGACGTAAGCCGAGATCGCCGACGATCCCGCCCACATCGAGATCAGGAAGCCGACCGACACCACCTCGCCACGCGCATTGGCGGTGACGTCCCGGATGGTCGGCTCGATGATCTCGTTGACGACGCTGGGCGAGAAGAAGCTGCGGATCGCGGAGATGATGCTCTTCTCGATCGCCGTCAACGTGTCGGGCCCGAACAGCGGCGCCACGTAGGCCAGGCTTCCCAGCATTCCCAGCAGCAGCGGTGGTAGCGACAGCGCCGACCAGAAGCCCGCCTGCGCGGACTCGGAAAAGATGGAGTCATCCCAGCTTTTCGAGAGAGTCCTCAGACTGAGTCGCCAGATGTGGTGGCGGGACGGTTTTGCGACTTGATCGCTCATATCCGTCCAGCATTACCGAAGACTGCCCTACTGGCCCACATTGGCAGTAGGTGAGTTCGGCGGACCTAGCTTCCGCTGACCTCCAGGACGGCGGACAGCTCGGTCAGTTTCGCCTCGTGCTCGTTGGCGTGATGCTGGCAGAAGAGAAGCTCAGCTCCGGAAGGCAGCTTGGCGCGGACTCGAGCGGCGGCACCGCAGCGGTCGCAGCGGTCCGCACGGGTTAGCTCGGGACTGGTCAGAGTTGCATTCATGGCTTCTCCGTTCTTGCTTTCATTCACTCTCTCAGACGTATGGGGTTTTCGCGTTGTTCCCTGATCGTTATCGGGTGTGTCGTTTCTCACGGCCTGTAAACGTTTCGTTTCCGCCGCATCTCTAATGTGTTCATCCATGACTTCCGCTCCTGACCTGCTGGTACATCTGTGTGGGGTCGACGAGTGGTCCCGGGCCCGCGCGTCCGGTGAGATCCGCGCGTCCGACGGTGGCCAGTTCATCCATCTCTCGACGCCGGGGCAGGTTCATCTGCCGGCGAACCGGCTCTATCGGGGCCGCGACGACTTGGTGCTACTGCACATCGATCCGGCTCGGCTGCATTCCGAAGTGCGTTGGGAGCCAGGGGTTGCAACGGATCCGGAGTCGATGCTGTTCCCGCACCTGTACGGTCCGCTACCCGCGGACGCCGTGATCCGGGTCACCGCTTACCGCCCGGCGTCCGACGGGACCTTCCCGCCGGCCCCGGAGTCCACGTAGGCGTCGGCCTCGATCTCGACCAGCAGATCGGGTGCTATCAACGCGGACACCTCCACCATGGTGGCCGCGGGACGGATGGCGCCGAATACCTGCGCGTGCACCGCCGCGACCTCGTGCCAGCGGGAGATGTCGGTGACGTAGATGCGGGTGCGGACCACGTCGGTGAGCGCCGCGCCCGCCTGTCGCAGCGCAATCTCTATGCGGTGCAAGGCATCTCGGGCCTGGGCCGCGATGTCGCCGGCCGGCCCGGCGCCGGTCGTTCCGGCCACCGACACGTGCGGGCCGACCCGCACCGCGCGCGAATAGCCGACGACGGCCTCGAATTCGGAGCCGGAGGAGACCAGTGTGCGGTTCATGCGGTCACCGTACGACGGCCGGCGCCGCCCCGCGACGAGATCGGCCAGGTCTACGGCGTCACCCGCGAGCGCATCCGTCAGATCGAGTCCAAGACGATGTCAAAGCTGCGCCACCCCAGCCGTTCCCAGGTGTTGCGCGACTACCTCGACTAGTAACCGCCGAACGTCCCTGTCGCGCAACGGGTCTGAATCCGAACGGAAAACCCGTCGCGGGGCGGCGCCGGCCGTCGTACGGTGACCGCATGAACCGCACACTGGTCTCCTCCGGCTCCGAATTAGTTG